>NZ_JAWPOH010000011.1:0-92431 GCF_037671525.1 Methylobacter svalbardensis | reverse complement strand
CCAAAACATGGCAGCTGGTTAAATATGGCGGAAATAGAATTGAGCATTCTTTCTCGTCAATGTTTGGATCGTCGCATTCCGGACCAAGAAACATTAAAAAAGGAAATCGCAGCATGGCAAGAAAAAAAAAATGCTATTGTTCGACCTATGGAATGGCGCTTTACTAATGAGGACGCTCGGGTAAAGTTGAAGAAACTTTATCCGACATTACAAGAATGACTGAGTACTAGCTGCCCCAGCTTCTTACGCTGCCGGTATCCAAATGCACAAAATTGGATCTTGGGTAATAACCAACGCCGCCACGGCGCAGGGCCAAAGCTGCATTTCTAATCCGTTTGGTATCTATGCCCTCAAGACGTATATCAATCGCCCTGCCCTGCATATGCAGGCTGTTTTTGGCAACGCCATCGCTGTGTCTGCGCAAATCGGCATTGGTAGCCGGCGATCGATAACCGGAAACGATATTAAAAGGCTTCCTGACTTCGAGACTATGTTTTAAATCATACAACTGATCCAGCAATGCAGGGTCAATGGGATGAACACTACCGTCATGGTAATCACGAAACAGATGATTGATTTCGAGAAGTGCGTCTTCGACATAATTCCCCCGCTCAAAATAAGTCAGCTTTAAGCGGTCGCCGGTATGCGTATTATGTAAAGCTAGAACCTTATGCGAAGGCGAGTTTTGAGCCAGATTGGTATAGGCATCAATCCTATGTAAGGACTTTTTTGAGGAAAGGTGATGATGTAACATGTCATGAACATGGGTTTTATGAGAAGCATGTGCATGTGGGGCTATATGATGTCTAGCTCTGGCATTGACGACATCGATTCCTCCCACCATTAACAAGGAACCATAAGCCATATTTTTCAAAAACTTGCGTCGTGATGAAATAATGTCACTTTCATTCATAGTGGGTTCTGCTCGCGCTGATACTTGATAGGTATTAATACTGGTATCGTTATTTTGATCATTTAATCTTAAATTAGTCTTAAGCAACCTTTAAATATTCCAGACAAAATTATCTTTCCGGTGCTGCTTGCGTAGCATATTGAAACTATTACCATTTTTAAAACAGCCCCCTTATCAGGAACAAAATGAACATATCGGTGCTAACCCTGTTTGCGGTATTTGCGTTGATCGCCGTGCGTAAAATCGGCCATTTTAATATCAAGATCTGGCAATCAATGACCTGCGGCGCACTGACGGTATTGGCTACCGGCGAAATTAGCGGGCCCGACGCCCTAAAGGCTATCGATTTTAATGTGATGCTGTTTCTGTTCGGCATGTTTGTCATCGGTCAGGCGCTGGTCGCCAGCGGCTACCTGTACGCCCTCGCCTATCATTTATTTAACCGGATGACCTCGGTGCCGCAACTGGTTTGCGGCATTTTGTTCGGTGCGGCCTTGAGCTCTGCACTGCTGATGAACGATACGCTCGCGATTATAGGCACGCCGCTGGTGTTGCGCCTGGCTCGGGAACACAACATCAACAGCCGGCTGCTGTTATTGACTCTGGCTTATGCCATCACCATCGGCAGCGTGATGAGCCCTATCGGCAATCCCCAGAATTTTCTGATTGCCAGTCAGGGTGGCTTGTCCGCGCCTTTTCTGACTTTTTTTAAGGCGCTCGCCATCCCTACTCTGATTAATTTGATTGTCGCTTATTGGATTTTACGCCTGGTTTATCGGCAACAATTCATCACCGCTATGCCGCTTACCCATAGCCCCGTCAAACTATTGGATAAAAAACTGGCCAAACTGGCCCAAGCCTCCTTGTTTTTGCTGATCGGACTGATAACGCTCAACATCATTCTATCCGCCACGCACAGCACGGTGCAGCTTGAATTAAGCCATATCGCCCTTATCGCCGCCCTGCCGCCGTTGTTGTTCGGCTCTGCCCGGCTAAACCTGTTAAAAAGCCTGGACTGGTCAACCTTGCTGTTTTTTGCGGCCATGTTTGTGCTGATGTCCAGCGTCTGGCAAACCGGCATCATGCAGCGACAGGTCAATGCGTTGCACATGGACCTGACGACCCTTCCGGCTATCATGCTGCTCAGCGCCTCGCTCAGTCAGCTGATTTCCAATGTGCCGCTGGTTGCGCTGTACCTGCCGATGCTGAGCCATCCCAGTGCCGAATCGCTGATGGCCCTGGCAGCCGGCAGCACTATCGCCGGCAATCTGCTGATTCTGGGTGCCGCCAGTAATGTGATTATTATTCAGCATGCGGAAAAACATGCAGCCACCCTCGGTTTTTTTGAATTTGCCCGTGTCGGAATTCCATTGGGCTTAGGCAATCTATTGATATACTGGTTATGGTTTCGCTGCTGGTACGGCTGACCGCCTTCCCATTTAAACACTGCACCGCTAATGGACGACACACATGCGCAAAAAAGCCGCTAAACCTTCCGCTTATCTGACCGAAGTCAAAACGCTGTCGGATCGGATCGTCAAGGCTCAACAGCCGATCCGCATACTCGACGCGATCAAATGGGACGACCAAATCAAGCAGGCTTTTTTCGATGGCAACTGTAAAAAACTGCCGATCGTGACGCCGGATTATTATCAAAATCGCCCGCTGGGCTTTGATCCGAACGAAAAGAAACACGAGTTTTACCAGATTGAACGCGATTTAATGCGCAAGCTCGGCCAGCTCAACCCGCTCAGCGTGATCATGCGCCGAATCTGCAAGGAATATCTGGACGTAGTGCGTATGCTGGAGGCCAGAGGCAAGCCGACCTTCTCCAATATTTCCCAGGAATTATACGGCTCATCCCAGGACGTTTTTCATGTCGGCGACCCGACCATAGCCGATCTGGGCAGCATGATGGAAGGAACCCTGTCGCAATTATTACAACTGGATTTTCTGGTTGAAGAACCCAAGACCATTAATGCCAAGGATGCGGTAGACCTCCTTAACGAAAAAATTCAAACCGTGTTTCCCGGCGAAGGCCTGCGCGCGATGCTCAGCGATGGCATCGTCGCCGATGCCGCCGCCGGTACCGATTACATCAAATTACGTACCGATGCGCTGTTCAACATGCGCGATCTGCGTGTGCTTGAGGTTCACGAGATATGGGTGCATCTCGGCACTACCCTGAACGGTCTGGCCCAGCCTTATTGCACCTTTCTCGGCAAAGGGCCGCCGTCCGCGACCATCACCCAGGAAGGACTGGCGGTATTGATGGAGATATTAACCTTCAGTTCCACACCCAACCGGCTGATGCGCCTGATCAACCGGGTGCGCGCGATCACGCTGGCCGAAGAAGGCGCGGACTTCTTGGACATATTCGATTTCTTTAGGGATAAAGGCTTGGACAAGGAAGAGAGTTATACGCTCAGCAGCCGGGTATTCAGGGGCAGCAGTTCTGACGGTATGCCGTTTACCAAAGACCTGACCTATATCAAAGGTTTCGTGCTGACCTATAATTTCATGCGTCTGGCCGTCAGCAAGGGCAAACCGGATCGCATTCCGCTGCTGTTTTGCGGCAAAACCATGATCGAAGATATGAAAGTGCTGGTCGATCTGGTTGAAGAAGGCACGGTGATAGCGCCACGCTTTTTGCCGCCGCAGTTCAAAGACCTGATGGGACTGTCATCCTGGCTGAGTTTCAGCCGCTTCATGTCGTCAATGAATTTCAAGCAACTGGAACAAGACTATGCCAATGTTTTATGATGACACCTTATTTATGAATATAATTAGTGACATGTAGAGACGGTTTCACCTACAGAATTTTTGGCTTTAATCACAGTCCAAAGCGTAACGAGTGTTCGCCTTATACCGGTCACGACAAAAATAACAATTTAAAGGTAGACCTATGAAAACACCAAGACTACTCGCTGTATTTTTTATCGCATCTTGCTTTAGCACCGTCAACGCCTCTGAGCATCATAGCGGACACGGCGCAAGCGGCGGCGGCGGCGGCGGCGGCGGCGAGAATGCCTGCTTAAAACCGCAGCTGACCAAGTTTTTGCCTGCCAACTTAGCAACCGTTGCGCCGGGATCGGCGTTCTCTTTTATGGCTTTCAATGTTGCCAAGCCTGAACAAATTCACGTTACCGTTAAGACGATTCCGGTTGAAGTGACTACGGAAAATAAAGAGACATTTTTTCTGGTAAAAGGGAAATTACCCGCCGAGTTGGTTAACACCACTGCAAGAATCAATATCAAGGTGAATAGTAAAATTTCAAGATGTGATGGCGAAAATGGCTGGCTGGTAAAAATTACCGAAAAATAATGATACTTTTGTAGGGCACTCGTGGCGAGCCCCACTCACTTCACTACCACACCGACCCAACTTTTGGGAGTACTTTATGCCTGCAAACAAGTCAATTAAACAATGTGTAGCTTACTGTCTGGCGCAACGCTTTGATATTAGTACCTTAGCAAAATTGCTGTCAGACTCAACGCTGATACGCATTATTAAAGGCGCATTGCTGATTGAGCATGATCAATCCTGGTCGGTGGTCTTTGCTTATGGTGCTGTCGTACACTGGAATGTCAGCTCAGAACAGCAGATCAAGCTGCATCATTTATTATTGGATCATGCAGAAAACATACTGACCTCTACAGAGGAAGACCATTTCACTTTTATTCTTGATTGCCCGATCACACGTATTATTGAAGATCATCTTGAAATCGAGTCTTCCGATCCCATCCTGATATTTTCATTATCCCAAGGTATGGCCCAATCGATTAAGCTGGCCTCTTTTGAAACCAACGCGATAACCACCATCAACAATACCAGCTACATTCCCAAGTCATTGGCTAAAACCGGAAAAATCAACTTAAGCCGCCATCAAATCGCGAAAATTCGCGGACAACTGTTTTTAACCAAAAGCGACATCATTTTAAATTACGACTTGCTGGATACGCCTGATTTCTTTTGGGAATATCCGGAATATGAGGCCTTTTACGGAGTCACCGCAAAATACCTCGAAGTAAGCCCGCGAACTGACGTATTGTCAAAAAAGCTGGAAACTATCCACGAGTTATTTGAAATGCTGGCCGATGAGCAAAAACACCGACATTCATCAATACTGGAATGGATTATTATCTGGCTGATTGCTTTTGAAATAGGCATGGCAATAGTCGACAAAGTACTCTAAACAATTAAATTCATCATGCTCAGCTACCGACACTCGTTTCACGCAGGCAATTTTGCCGACGTTTTAAAACATATTACCCTGATACAAGGCCTTGAGTACTTAAGAAAAAAAGACAAACCATTCTGCTGCATCGATACCCATGCCGGCCCCGGAAAATATGCGCTGGACGGTGACTACGCCTTAAAAAACCGGGAATTTGACAACGGCATCGCCAAGTTATGGCAACGTAATGACTTACCGGACAGTGTTGCCCACTATGTCAGCCTAATCAAACGCTTTAACAGCTCTGACAAATTAACCCGCTATCCCGGCTCGCCGTTAATTGCCAAACAATTGCTGCGCGACAAAGATCGCCTGTGTTTATTTGAACTGCATAACACCGAAATAAAGCTATTAACCGCTGAAGCCAACAAAGACAAACGCATCAGCGTGTTTCATGCCGACGGTTTAACCAGCTGTTTAAAATTGTTGCCGCCGTTCGAGCGCCGGGGACTGGTACTGATCGACCCTTCTTATGAGATGAAAAGCGATTACCAACAGGTGGTTGAAACGCTGACCGCCATGCATAAACGCTTTGCCACCGGCACTTATGCGCTCTGGTATCCGGTCATTGAACGCAGTCGAAACCAAAAGCTGGAACGCGCGATAAAAGCCTGCGGCATCAACAATGTGCAGTTATTTGAGCTGGGCATACGCGCAGTTAGCGATGAACACGGCATGACCGCCAGCGGCATGATCGTGATCAATCCGCCGTGGACGTTAACCGCTGAGATGAAACAGATTTTACCCTGGTTGGCCGATGTTTTAGGCCATAATGGCGAAGGCTTTTACCGGATACAGACCATGGCTGGCGAATAGTTCCCCGGCCTTCATCCTTAAAACGGCGATTTATCCACTAAAAGCACGAAAGACACGAAATAAATCAATAGGCTGTAATAAAAATGGGGCAATAAAAAGCGTAAAAAGGGGTCAAGTTAGGTTACATTACGGACGCGAACTAAAAGTAACCCGACCCCTTTCTATGGGATGAAATCGAAGTCATTTTGGGTCGGCGCTCCAAAATTGTACCGCAGGGACGACCAAAAAAAATGAACAATGGCAATGAAAAGTAACCTGACCCGAATGGCACTTCGAACTAAAAGTAACCTGACCCCTTTCTATGTTCCTTCAATAACTCATACCAACCCAATGCCCACAAACGATACTCAAGCCGCGTCAAACTTTATCCGAACTAAAAGTAACCAGGCCCCTTTCTATTACTTTTCAGTGACTATATTATAGTCTTAATCATGCCTTAGATGGATTGCACATTGGACGTTATCGTGGACGACGATAAAAATGGCGAATCTGTTGAGCAATATATTAAAATATAATTAATAATCAATTGGTTAGTAATTTATTTTTACCTATTACCCACCCTTTTTATTATCGAATTAATGAATTCACGTATACGTAAAATTATTTTAGCAATGACATTGTCTATTTCAATCGACAGTGCAGAAGCCATTTGTTTCAATCCATTGGGTTGTACTCCAACAACAGAAGCTGAATGTATTAAGGATGTCGCCAATGCGAAGACAGAGGCCGCAGCAAAGGCAATGATTGCGGAGTGTAGAAAATTGCCAAAAGTAACTCTTTCACAATGTAGGACTAATGAAAAGCAGTGGGCCGAGTACATGAGTAGTCATGGCGGTGTTGAATGGGAATGGAGGGAGAGATCGTTAAAGACTGAATGTAAAAAGAATTTTCCTGAGACGTTTTTACCGTCTATTTGGGTTACCAGATCGTATTGTCAAGAAAACACTGACCGTCTTGCACAAGTTTCAAATGAAGTTGACGCGAGGTCTTTAAAGTCGGCACGCATAGAAAAAGCTAGGCGAGCTGTTCCAGAGATGAGCATTCTTAATGACAGGGAAGTTATAGAATATATGCAATCTAAGTACTATCAAGATATGTCTCAAGCTCAAATAGCCGCTGCTGTTTTTTTTGATGCGCCGCCTGAGCCAATTGCGGTTGCCGCAGAATGTGAAAGGATTACAGGCCGATTAAATGGGAAGTGATCTATAAACTTGATTTTGTTTTAGCTGATTTTAGATATTTACGCTGCTGTAGATCTTCTTTTACCTGCCACAATAATCACAACTAACGCAATTATTACACCAACTACTGATGCTGGCAGTGCTTTAAGCTGTGCGGATAAAACCGTTTTACTATCAGCCATTAATAATGCAGTTATTGCCGTTGCAAGCCAAGCAACTAAAAATCCAACAATTTTTGTAGCTATTGCTAGTCTGATTTTATAAATCAACACTGCTCCAAAAACATATACTACAAGTGTTGAAGGTAACATATAGGCTAATAGCTGTATAAACCACATATTAATATCTCATTTTTTAGGAGTGAGTGAAAACAATTTAATAGAGTTCACGTTATTAGGTTGGCTCAGATAATTCATATTCGTGTTTTTAATTTTTAGTCCATTTTTTAGTGCATGCTATCTTCCATATCCAATCTGATATGGTTTTAGGTTCTACGGCAATCCACTTATTATCCATAGTTGGACTAGCAATCATTTTGCCTTTCGCCATATTTCCTGAAAATAATTTTTCATTTAATATTTTAACTTGTTCATTTTCACAGTCATACTCCTGGGAATAAAAAGCTGATAAATATTTTTCATAATGAGGTCCAGAATGAATATCTGTAAAATCATACAGCACTAATATTGTTACATTAGAGCCTTTCTTATGGGTGTCAGTATCAACGTAAGTGGTTAGGCTACCATCAAGGAGCCTTATTAAGTAAGACCCATTCCGCCATTGCGCTATGGCTTAGAATAGAAAGAACTATTAGTAATATATATTTATTCACTTATTGTATTTATTTAGAATAATCAACTAACGTCTTTATAGATATTTAACGAGTTACAAATGTCATCAATATCTTTGGAATTTCCAGCATATACGTTTTCACTTGCATGATGAAGGCTGTTTGATAAGCCGATTAATGCTTTACCTGCAATTGATATTTGTTCTTTTCCTGGGAGTCTAAATGTGGATGCGGTTATGGTGTATAGAGGAACTAAGTAAAGGTGAGCTTGCAATTGTGAAGAAAGCTTACGTAAGTGTTGCGATGCGTCACATATCTTATCATTATCGCCAACACCTGGATTGTCTATTATGTTTTTATATTCAATAAGATAATGAGAAATTTGACCAATTGTTTTTTTGAAGTCTTGAACTGGATCAATGACTAACTTTACGGCTATTTGACCGAGCACATAAACAGTAACTCCGGAGAAAATAGTTAAAAAAATGGTTGGGTTCATAATGATGCGAATGATGCTTAAAGCTAGTGTTTAATGTGTGAAATTACTGCATTAGACATTATTGCATATTCTGGCCCAACCTGGGCAGTCATTCTGATCCAATCTGAACACCTATTCCGATTCATGTTGAACACCAATTCTGGTTTCAAGCTGAACACTTTTCTGGATTTTTCCAGAATCGGTGTTCAAGTTGCCAGAATGACTGTTCGGCCGAAAAGGGGGCCGAAAAGGGTAGAAAAGGGGTCGGTAGAAAAGGGGTCAGGTTACATTTCTGTGGGCTGTGTGTTATCATAAAAGTGATTTATCAAATACTTAACCATTATGCCCCGTCTTCCTCGCCTTAACTTGCCGAATGTTCCGCAACATATTGTGCAACGCGGCAACAACCGCCAGCCCATTTTCTTTCACGAAGACGATTATTGCATCTACCTCGAATACCTGCGTGAAGCTTTGGTGAAGAACAACTGCAAACTTTATGCGTTCGTACAGATGACTAATCACGTCCACTTGTTAACGCTAGGTGAAACATCGGGTGGGATTTCCGGCTTAATGCAATCGGTAGGTCGGCGTTATGTGCGCTATATCAATAGGACGTACCGGCGTTCAGGAACTCTCTTCGAAGGGCGCTTCAAATCAAGTTTGGTCGACAGCGAGCGTTATTTGTTGACGTGCATGCGCTATATCGAACTCAACCCGGTGCGTGCTGGAATGGTGGCTGATCCAGGGGATTACCGCTGGTCCAGCTACCAGCATCATGCCACTGGACGTTCCATGGAGTGGTTGACCGAGCCGCAGGAGTACCTCCACCTAGCCACGAATCCAGAAGCATGTGCGCTGACTTATCGCGAGCTTTTCAAGCAACCGCTGGTAACCCATGATATTGAAGCCATACGTACACATCTGAATAAGGATTGTGCGCTTGGTTCGGGCAAATTTCAGGATGAAATCGAAGCCATTTTGGGTCGGCGCTCCAAAATTGTACCGCAGGGACGACCAAAAAAAATGAATAATGGCAATGAAAAAATAACCTGACCCCTTTTTCCTATTTCGTGCTTTTAGTGTTTTTCGTGGACCAAGCGCTTTTTCCAGATTCATTCAATGTATAATTTGATTTTTTGACACACAAATTTCCTTCAATAACTGATACCAACTCAATGTCTACAAACGATACCCCAGCTGCGTCAAACTTTATCCGCCAGATCATTGCCAATGACCTCAAAGACAACAAAAACAACGGCAAAGTCGTCACCCGCTTTCCACCTGAACCTAACGGCTATCTGCATATCGGTCACGCCAAATCGATCTGCCTGAATTTCGGCATCGCCGCCGAAAATAACGGTGCCTGTAATCTGCGTTTTGACGACACCAATCCCGAAAAAGAAAGCGATGAATATGTGGAAGCGATCAAACGCGACGTACACTGGCTGGGCTTTGAATGGTCGGAATTGCACCACGCCTCGGATTATTTTGAACAGCTTTACGATTATGCTGTGCAATTGATCGAACAGGACCAAGCCTATGTCGACAGCCTATCGGCCGAACAAATCAGGGAATATCGCGGCACACTGACCCAACCCGGCAAAGAAAGCCCCGACCGCAGCCGCACGATAGCGGACAACCTCGATTTATTTAAACGCATGCGCGCCGGTGAATTTGCCGACGGTCAATACGTACTGCGCGCCAAGATCGACATGGCCTCACCCAACATCAATATGCGCGACCCGGCGCTGTACCGGATTCGCCGCGTGCATCACCAGCGCACCGGCAACGACTGGTGCATCTATCCGATGTACGATTACACCCACTGTATTTCCGACGCGCTGGAAGGCATCACTCATTCGCTGTGTACGCTGGAATTTGAAGATCACCGCCCGCTTTACGACTGGGTGCTGGATCAGCTTAAAACGCCTAGTCATCCGCAACAAATCGAATTTGCCCGTTTGCAGCTCGAATACACGATCGTCAGCAAACGCAAACTCAACCAGTTAGTCACCGAAAAACACGTGGGCGGCTGGGACGACCCGCGCATGCCGACTATCGCCGGTTTGCGCCGCGCCGGTTTTACGCCAAAATCGATACGCGATTTTTGCGAGCGCATCGGCCTGACCAAGCAAAACTCATGGATAGAAATGGGTGTGCTGGAATACTGCATCCGCGAAGATTTAAACGACAACGCCCCCAGAGCCATGGCGGTGTTACAGCCGTTACGCGTGGTCATCGATAATTATCCGGAAGATCAATGCGAACAACTGGAAGTCGGCAATCACCCGCAAAAACCGGGACTGGGCAAACGCATCGTGCCTTTTTCCAAAGTCATACTGATCGAACAGGATGATTTTGCGGAAGTCCCTCCGCCGAAGTTCAAACGTTTGATAGCCGGTGGCGAAGTCCGCTTACGCGGTTCTTACGTTATCCAGTGCAACGAAATCATCAAGGATGAAGGCGGCAATATCACCGAATTGCGTTGCAGCTACGACCCGGACACCCTGGGCAAAAATCCTGAAGGTCGTAAAGTCAAAGGCGTGATCCACTGGGTTTCCGAGCAACACTCGCAACCGGCGGAACTGCGTTTATATGACCGCTTATTCAACGTGCCTAATCCGGACAATGAACCTAACTTCCTGGATGCGATAAACCCGAATTCCCTTGAAGTCCTGACTGATTGCAGAGTGGAAGCCAGCCTGGCTAATCCGCAACCGGAAAGCCGTTACCAGTTTGAACGAATCGGTTATTTCTGCTTTGATGCGCTAGACAGCATTGATGGCAAACTGGTATTTAACCGCACCGTGACCTTGCGGGATAATGGAGAAAAAGGCTAATCACATATCACTCTAACTTATTGACCTCGGAATCACTATGAACCAAGACAGCATCAAGCTTGTAGAACAATACTATGCCGCATTCAACGGCGGCGACATGGAGTCTTTCCTTAACCTGCTGACTGACGATGTCATCCACGACATCAATCAAGGCAAACGCGAAATCGGCAAGGAAGCATTCACCCAGTTCATGGCCTGCATGAACAACAATTACCAAGAACAGCTGGCCGACATGGTCATCATGGCTACGTCTGACGGCAACCGCGCGGCGGCTGAATTTGTCGTGCTGGGTGAATACATTAAAACCGACGAAGGCTTACCTGCCGCACAGGGGCAAAAATACCGCCTGCCTGCCGGGGCTTTTTTTGAAATCCGTGATAATAAAGTTGCCCGCATTACCAATTATTACAACCTGCAAGACTGGATTGCCCAGGTTAGTAAATAGTTATCTATAGCGATTTCACTGTTTCCCAATCTGGAGATTGGGAAACAGTGAAAATACCGAGATTTACTTAGACCCTGTTGGTGACTGCGCGTTTTACAGATAAATTTATAGGCTGTCGGCAAATAATATTGCACTGTCATTTGGCCGATTTCACCCATGAAAAAAACTAAAAATTATTCTTTAAAATCAAAATATTAATATATTTTAAGCTAAAATAACTCCAGCCTTATTTAGCTTGGGAAAAACTTTTAATTTGAAATTGACTGTATAAGCAATTCGATTAATCCTATATCATAGAGCCCGGAAAGAATTTTCTTTTCCAATCATTAATTTTCGGACAGTGTCTGGAAATCATATCAAAACACTTCATAGGTATATGATGAATTTAATCAAAAAAGCAGTACTTACTTTTTTTATGGCAATGTCTTTAGGCGCAACTAACGCTGCTTTCGCCGAAGATGCAAAAGCCACTGAAGTTATTACGCATATTGAAGCCGCTTTAGCTGAAATCGACAAACACGATTTCAATGCCGCTTATTTGCATGAGAAAGCAGCGCGTGAAGCTTCCGAGCAAATCACCAGCAACGAAGCCGTTGCCAAACAAGGATACCAAAGCTTGATTCAAGCGCAGATACTCGGTAAAAAAGCAGATGCTGAAAAAGCCATTGCTGAATTAAATAAAGCATTAGGTTTTTACAAGTCTATCTAATCATTAGATCTGACTTTTGATTAGGACAGGGTTAACGTTGTTGATCCTGTCTTATATTAAAAACCATCGCTTAATCCCGCTAAAATCTCTATACGGCCTAGCTTAAGCTAAGTACGAGTAAAAGCCCCATCCCTGTTTTCATGCATCAACATCACAAGCCAAGCTCCTGTTATTTATGTCCGCTCTGTGGTGCCCCACTACCGCTAAAGCCATCCACTAAAAGTTATATTTGCGAAAACAACCATCACTTTGATCTTGCAAAAGAAGGTTATTTAAATCTGTTGCCGGTGCAGCATAAACGCTCCGGAGAACCGGGCGATAGCAAGCAAATGATGCAGGCCAGACGCGAGTTTTTGGAAGCCGGATATTATGAACCGATGGCCAAAACGGTAGCGATGATGCTCAAGGCAAGCCAGCCTACACATCTGCTGGATCTGGGCTGCGGCGAGGGCTACTACAGCCGGAAAATTGAAGCTCATTGCTCAAACCTAATGATGTTGCACGGCGTCGACATTGCCAAGTTTGCGATACGCGCTGCCGCCCAAAAACAACCCAATGCCCGCTTTATAGTCGCAAGCTCAAACCGGCTGCCTTATGCAGATCAGTATTTTGATTTTGTGCTGAGAGTATTTGCCCCGTCAAATGATGATGAACTGAGGCGGATACTGAAACCGTCAGGACTTTTGCTAACGGTCACGCCGGGCCCCAGGCATCTATGGCAATTAAAAGAACTGATCTATGCCGAGGTGCGAGAGCATGCTTTAGAGAACGTTGTACCCCAAGGCTTTGAGCGCATCGATACCCAACGCGTCAGTTATAAAATCTCCCCGATTCCCCAACAACGAATCGCGCTGTTACAGATGACGCCTTTTGCGTGGCGAGCCAATGAAAGCGCCCAGCAAGCCATTAAAGATGCCGACCAACTCGACATTGAAACCGACTTTATTTTGACGCTGGCGATAAAAACAGCGCATTAAAACCTTAGTCTTGGCGCTGCGCGAATTACGTATTTTTAACCGCCCGATCCTTCCGGCATTGCGCTTGATGTCATGATCGTAATATCATTAGGTTATTGACTGCGTCGGGGTTAACAACATGAGCAATAACACAGCGCTGGATTCTAGCCTAGCCCTCATCAAGGCATTATCTGGAATGAATACCTGTAGCCTCGTTGAAACCCATATTTCCTGGGTGCTGCTGACCGGTCAATACGCCTACAAAATCAAAAAGCCGGTTAACTTCGGTTTCCTGGATTTTTCCACGTTGGAAAAACGCCGTTTTTGCTGCAATGAAGAATTAAGACTCAACAGGCGCTTGGCCGCCGAGCTGTATCTTGAGGTCGTGCCGATAACCGGCACCCCGGATCATCCGCACATAGGTGGTGCTGATGTAGCCATCGAATACGCCGTCAAGATGATTCAGTTTCCTTCCGGGCAGTTGCTAAGTGAGTATGCAGCGCGCGGACAGCTAGGCACAGATCAAATCGATCAACTGGTCGACAGTGTCGCCTGTTTTCATCAAACGATTGCTCAGGCGGGCGAAAATTCCCCTTATGGCGATAGTGCCAACATCAACCATTGGTTTATAGAGAATTTCGATCATATCAGGCCTTTGCTGGTCGATAACGGTCAAAAACAGCAACTTCAAAATATTCAGCAATGGGGCGATAGCGAATGGCGTTATCTGGCTGATTTGATGCAGCGGCGCAAGCATCAAGGCCATGTGCGCGAATGTCACGGTGACCTGCATCTGGGCAACATGACGATGATAAACGGCAAAGTAACCCTGTTCGACTGCATCGAATTTAACCCGATGCTGTGCTGGATTGATGTAATCAGCGAAGTGGCTTTTTTGTTTATCGACCTGTTGCACTTTGGTTACAATCGCTATGCTTACCGTTTTCTTAATCGCTATTTGCAACACACCGGCGATTATCCAGGACTGGCATTGCTTCGCTATTACCTGATTTACCGTGCGCTGGTTCGGGCTAAAGTGTCCTTATTGCGCATGGCTCAGCAGCAAGATGACGATACCGTTGTTAAACAGGCGCGCGATGAATACACAGTTTTTGCAGATCTGGCCGAACGGCTTACCCAACGACGATCAACCTTTCTGATTATCACCCACGGCTATTCAGGTTCCGGTAAATCGACTTTCGCCTGCCAACTCGCCGAACAAATCGGCGCATTCCAGATACGTTCCGACATAGAACGCAAACGGCTGTTCGACTACCGGCCATTAGAGCAAACCGGCAGCAACATAGACAGCGGAGTTTATACCCCACAGGCAAGCATAAAAACTTACCTGCATCTTAAAGAACTTGCCCAAGCCGTGCTTGAAGCCGGTTTTCCGGTCATTATCGATGCGGCTTTTCTTAAAGCCGGACAACGCGACCTTTTCCGGCAGCTTGCGGCAGGCTGCGGCGTGCCGTTTCATATCATTAATTTTCAAGCGTCTGAGCAGGAATTATATAGACGCATCAAGCAACGGCAAGACGATGCTTCGGAAGCGACGGTAACCATATTGCATCAGCAACAGCGATCGGCGCAACCGCTATCGGAACATGAACAGGCGAGTGTAATAACGCTGAATACCGAGCGCGAAGATGTACTGGAAAATCTGCTGGATCATTTTGGGCGTTATTTGCAATGACGTGCTGTCAATTTTTCAACCATAAAAAAACCATCACTTTACCTTTAGGAGATCCAAATGAATGAAGATACCTTAAATCTAGACATCAGAAAATTCCTCAAAAATGTCGGCATCACCTCACAACGCGAGATCGAACACGCTGTATTCAAAGCCGTTGAAAGCGGAAAGCTGAACGGTTCCGAGACCATAGAAATTAAAATGACGCTGGAAGCTCCTGCTATTGGCGTCAGCCATTGCATCGAGGGGAAAATAGCGCTCGATTAAATAGACCGGACAGAGGACAAAAGCATGAACAAGCACTTGAAATTAGTTAGGGAATTCCACGACACATTTTCATTTCCGCAAGCAGAACACGGAACAAATGTGCCGCTATCCGACATGGATGTCGTTTTCCGCCAAGCCTTATTGATGGATGAAGGTAGCGCGGTTTTAAAAGCCATTAAAGCGGGCGAGATGGTAGAAATATTGGCAGGGCTGATTAATCTGGCCTATTGTGCATTGGGCGCTGTGGCTATGCGAGGCGACGATGTTATCGATCATCAGGTAACATGGCGGCACGATGGCTTTGTGATATCGCTCATGCGCGCCCTGTCTGACAAAATCCATAACTGCACTTCCGGCCGCACCGATGATTATTCGGCGGTTTATTGCTTGTGCGTGCATTTAACCAGAAGTTTTATCAATGCGGATTTCGATAAAGCCTTTCAAATGATCCATCAGAGCAAGCTATCCAAACCGGCTAAAGCACCCGATTTAAGCGATTCTCTTTACGAATAAATCTAAGCCTGTTGCAGCGTGACGAACCGACATTCCACACCCCTTGGCATCCTATTGATATTGAATGATATTATTTTCAATCGACTGATTTTAAATGCTTGTTTTTTAAGGATGCGGAATATCGGTAAGAATACTCAACGCAGATTTGAAAAATATTTTATAGGCAAGCCTATTTTACATTTTCCAAGAGGGTATTACTGCACGGATCAACGTTAATCCCAGCGATTGTCTCTGACCTGTACTTTACCGTTTTCGATTCTGACCGGAAAACAGTCGATGTTCTCATAGGCGGGCGGGGATTTTACTACGCCGGTTTTGACACAAAAACGTGCGCCATGGCGGGGGCAGATAATCTCATCCCCATCCAGTATGCCGCTGGCGATTTCAGCCCCGTCATGGGTACAAACATCTTCAATCGCATAAAATGCATCGTTGATTTTAAAAATCGCGACATCGGTACCATCGACATCTATGACGATGTTCTCGCCATTCGCCAAGGCATTTTGATCTACTACATCTATCCAATCTGACATTTTTTATCCGTTATCGTTGCATGTTAAACTTGGCGACCGCTGGTAGGTCACATATGTGTCTTTCGTCTTTAGCCCTTCAAATAAACATCATAACGCAACAACTTACCCTGAAAACTTTGACTGGGCTTGCCGCCCAAAGGTTCGGCATAATCGGGACTTTTGACCACCACGCGCTTCCCGGCGACTTTTAAGGCGGCCTCAAAAAGTTGCTCCTTATCCTGATCGTCGCCCAGCAGATCGCGCAATACCATCATCGATTTTTTGGCTAATGCCGATTTTTTGCGTTTAGGCGGAAACATAGGGTCAAGATAAATGCAATCGGGAGCACTTTCCAATTCGGCCAACAGCTCGATAGCATTACCCTGCAGCAAGCTGGGAGGCTCAAGATTAAGCCGCAGCATCCAGTCCAGTTGCGCCAGTCGGGCAAAGCCGTCTGTCAGCAGTTCCGCCATAACAGGAGAACGTTCGATACACAGTAGCTCATAGCCCATGCGAAAGATATGCAAGCTGTCCTGAGCCCAGCCGGTAGTCGCATCGATAACGGTTCTGGTTTTGCGGCCAAGCGCCTGAGCCAAAGCGCCGTCTTTCGGCGCAGGCCATGAACGCTGCTCACCATTACGCGGCTCTATATCGACGACCAAACCGCCTTTTTTAAGCAACTCTCTGTCAAGCAGTTTTAAACAGCCGTCCCGCCAGCTTAAAAAAAAATCTTCTGGGCTATCTTCGCTAAGCGACTGGTACAAAGGAACGTGCAATCTTTCTGCCAACTGTTGGAACGGGAGAACATCGCCCTGCCCTTGGTAAAGTACGGCCAGCTTTATCGCCAGGGATGGTGTGTATACCACAAGCCTGTCTGGAGCAGGCGCGGCAATCGCCAGGGATGGTGTGTATGCCGCAAGCCTGTCGGGAACAGGCGCGGCGCCGATATATTTTTGCTGTGAAATTTTCGTGCTCAACTATTACTCTGTAGAAATCGATTTTTGTTCGTTTTTCAACGCAGCATCAAGTGTGTGCCAGGCCAATGTCGCACATTTAACCCGCGCCGGATATTCCCGAACTCCGGCTAATACCGCCAGTTTTCCGACCGCTTCAAGATTAAAGTTTTCATCTTTACCTGTGGTCATTTCATGGAATTTTTTAAACAAATTCTCGGCTTCCTGTTCGGTTTTACCTTTGACTATCTCGGTCATTAACGAAACAGACGCAGTCGATATGGCACAACCTGAACCCTGAAAACTGGCATCGGCAATCACATCGCCATCCATTTTTAAATATAAAGTCAGGCGATCACCACATAGCGGATTAAAGCCTTCCACTTTTCGGTCTGCATTTTCCATGACGCGAAAATTGCGTGGATTACGGTTGTGGTCAAAAATAACCTCTTGATAGAGGTCGCGTAAATCATCAAACATATTTATTCTCTGTGAAATTTATTCAGAATCAAAATGGCTAACAATTATTTAAAGATAAAATTAGCCGCTTTCTAATTCATTAACGATTTAATCGATTATGCTCAACGAGGCCTATTAAAGTTCATTTGCATAAATGCTTGTTTCAGCATCAAGCTTAAATTATTTATGGACTCTACCAAAGACTTCTGAGCTGCAACCTGGGCAGCCAACTCACCTCGCGATGCCACCATTTCTTCTCTCTGTAACTTAAGTTCTATGCGTTGTAACGACAGCTCCTGCCTTTGAAGATGGATGGTGTAAATCAAAGCAACAAAGGCAAGACCACTAAATAAAGCATTAACTGAACCAAAAAGGTCGCCAAACTGACCTCGTTCTTCCCATGACGTAAAGAATAGTTGCCCCATAAGCAGTGCAGCCAACCAAAGCGTAACCACTGAGACACCAGCCAATACCAGTATATTCTTTCGCATTTTCCGTTTTAACCACGAAACTACAGGCTGACGAATACCTGAAGATAGCGGAACTGATATTTCGTAACTAATCACAATCGGCACATTAGGTGTAAAACCCAAAGCGACTAAATCTTCTCCTTCCAAATGCAAGCTTATCGCTTCACGCAAGTTTAGTGTCACTTCATCAAGTGTTTGACCCTGAATGACAATAGGCAACTCAAGACATTCGGCAACAAAGCCCGACTCTTCGCCTGCACAAATAGTTGCTTTGATAGTCGAAAGCATTAGCCAAATACCTCAATCAGGGACTCTATGCCTTTCATTAAAACGTCAATTTCTTCTTTGGTGTTATACATTGCAAAGGATGCTCTCGCCGTCGCGGGGACTTCAAAAAAGTCCATGACCGGCATCGCGCAATGGTGCCCTGCCCTGACTGCAATCCCCAAGCTATCCAGCATGGTGCCAATATCATGGGGGTGTATCTTATCCAACACAAAAGACAGAATCGCACCTTTATGCTCCGCCTCGCCAATAATCCGCAGCCCTTTAATTTGCCTAGCTTTTTCAGTGGCATAGGCCAGCAGCTCGGCTTCATAGGCGGCGATATTATCCATGCCGATGGCATTCAGATAATCGATGGCCGCACCCAAACCGACTACATCGGCAATACTGGGCGTACCTGCCTCAAACTTGTAAGGCAGCGTATTATATTCGGTTTCTTTGAAGGTGACCTTGCGGATCATATCGCCGCCGCCCTGATACGGAGGCAGGGCTTCCAGCAAAGCCTGTTTGCCGTATAACACGCCTATGCCAGAAGGCCCATAGAGTTTATGGCCGGAAAAAGCATAAAAATCGCAATCCAGATCCTGCACGTCCACCGCCATATGCGGAATAGCCTGCGCGCCATCCAGCAACACCGGAATACCTTTGGCATGAGCCGCTGCGATAATCTTTTTAACCGGATTAATCGTGCCCAACGCGTTGGACATATGCACGACTGAAACCAGCCTGGTTTTATCGCTGATCAGTTTTTCAAACTCAGCATAGATCAATTCGCCTTGCAGATTAATCGGTGCAACTTTCAAGATTGCGCCGGTCTGCTGGCAAAGCAATTGCCAAGGCACGATATTGGAATGATGCTCCATGGCGGTAATCAAAATCTCATCACCGGCTTTGATATTGGCTTTGCCGTAGGTCTGCGCGACCAGATTGATGGCTTCGGTAGCGCCTCTGACAAAAATAATCTCTTTTTCGCTGGCCGCATTAATGAAGTCTTTAACCTTGGTGCGTGCGCCTTCATACTTATCGGTAGAGCGTATGCTTAAGGTATGTACGCCGCGATGCACATTGGCGTAATCATGGCTGTATAAATGTACGATGCTGTCGATAACCGCCTGCGGTTTTTGGCAAGTGGCCGCATTATCCAGATAAACCAGCGGTTTGTTGCGTATAAGTTCAGCCAATATCGGAAAATCGGCGCGAATTTTATTGATGTCTAAACTTGTCGTCATAACCATTCCTTGTTCACGCCTTGCTGCGGGAAGCGCGCCAATACCTGTTCTAAGACCCTGTCGTGCAAACTTTTAATCTTGATCTTATCGACCATTTCGTTGGCAAAGGCAAAGGTCAGCATGTTACGCGCGGTTTCTTCATCAACGCAGCGCGATTGCAGATAAAAAATGGATTTTTCATCCAGTTGCCCAACCGTGACTCCATGTCCGCATTTTACATCATCGGCATAAATTTCCAACTGCGGCTTGGTGTCTACTTCGGCATCATCCGATAACAGCAAGTTGCGGTTATTCATTTGCGAATCGGTTTTTTGGGCGTCTTCAGCCACAATCACCCGCCCCTGAAACACGCCTCTGGCCCTGTCATCCAGCACGCCTTTGTACAGCTCGCGGCTGATCGCGTGAGGTTTCAAGTGATTGATGCGGGTATGGTTGTCGATATGCTGACGCTTGACGCCCAAGTACAAACCATTCAGTTCGCACGCCGACGCATGATCCAGATCGACATGAATATCGCTACGCGCCAGTAAACCGCCAAAGGCGAAATTGTGATGGGTAAACCGGGCATCTCTCTCCTGCTTAATGTAGCTGCCGCCAAAATGATAGGCTTTTTCAGACTCGCTTTGTAGCTTATACAGAGTCACATCGGCATTCTGGCCGACAAAAACCTCGGTAACTGCGGCGGTTAAATAGGCATTAGTCGCACCGATCGCCGCATCTGCTCCCGGCAGACTTGCGGCATACACTCCATCCCTGGAGATAAAAGTTTCTATCACCTTAACTTCGGCCAAAGCGTCGGTAATAATGATATTGCGGGTGGTCGCCATTTGATCGACGCCGGTCACAACATGCAGAACCTGTATCGGTCTGTCTAAAATCTGCTTGGCCGGTACATGTACAAACAAACCGTCGGTAAACCACGCGGTATTGAAAGCAATGAAACTGTGCTCCGATTGATCGGCGGCCAGACCTAAATATTTTTCCACTGTGCCCGGCTGTTTTGCCAAGGCATCAGCCATGCTCGTCACTGAAACAGCTTCGGGCAGACCGTCTAAAACCGAAAGCTCTGCCGAGAAATGGCCGTTCACTAAAACCAAGACCCAGGCATCTTCCAGTTGAACCGATTTCAGCCACTCGGCATCGACTTCATCGATGCTTAAACTTATCGACGGCGAAAACAGTTTCTTTTCAATGCCGGACACGTTGGTGTAGCGCCATTCTTCTTCACGTGGCGATGGAAAGCCATGTGCTGAGAATTCCGTCAATGCCTGTGTTCTTAACGCCTGCAACCAAGGCAAATTTTGCCCCGGCAATGCCGATGCTATGGTTTGATATTCAGCCGCATAACGGCTTGCTGTTGCCGTATTCATTACGCTACCGCCTCTTCGACCCAACCGTAACCTTTTTCTTCCAGCTCCAATGCCAGATCGGCACCGCCAGATTTGACGATCTGGCCGTGCGCCAAAACGTGAACAAAATCCGGTTTGATGTAGTCCAGCAAGCGCTGGTAATGCGTCACCATCACAAACGCGCGCTCCGGCGAACGCAAGGAATTAACGCCTTCCGAGACGATTTTTAAAGCGTCTATGTCCAAACCTGAATCGGTTTCATCCATAATGCACAGCTTGGGTTCCAAAATAGCCATTTGCAGGATTTCATTACGTTTCTTTTCGCCTCCGGAAAAACCTTCGTTAACCGCACGGTAAAGAAACTTCTCATCCATTTCCAACAAGCGCACTTTATCTTTAACCAGCGTTAAAAAATCCATCGCATCAACTTCAGGTTGTCCATTATGTTTGCGTATGGAGTTCAGCGCCGCTTTCAACAAATAGATATTGCTGACGCCGGGAATTTCCACCGGATATTGGAATGCCAAAAACACGCCTTCACGCGCCCTGATTTCAGGAGCCATTTCCAGTAAATCTTTACCCTGATAAGTCGCCGAGCCTTCGGTGACGGTGTAACCACCCTTACCTGACAACACATGCGCCAAGGTACTTTTACCGGAACCGTTCGGCCCCATAATCGCGTGGATTTCACCGGCTTTAATCTCAAGGTTAATGCCTTTAAGAATGGGCTTGTCGCCGATGCTGACGTGAAGATTTTTTATGCTGAGCATGTTGTTTTACCTAAATATATTTTTAAACTGTTATAAGTCATTCCGACGGTGAAATGACCGTATTTAATACGATTTAGCCTACTGAACCTTCCAGACTAAGCCCCAATAAAGCCTGCGCCTCAACCGCAAACTCCATCGGCAGTTCCCTGAATACTTCCTTGCAAAAACCGTTGACGATCATCGATACCGCATCTTCGGCCGACAAGCCGCGTTGCTGGCAAAAGAACAGCTGATCTTCGCTGATCTTGGAGGTCGTCGCTTCATGTTCGACCTGAGCCGAGGGCTGCCTGACTTCCACATAAGGGAAAGTATGCGCGCCGCATTTATCGCCGATTAACAGCGAATCGCACTGGGTATAGTTACGGGCATTTTCCGCGCTTTTCAGCACCTTGACCAAACCGCGATAGGTGTTCTGCGCCTTGCCTGCCGAAATACCTTTGGAAATAATGGTGCTGCTGGTGTTTTTGCCGATATGGATCATCTTGGTGCCGGTATCGGCCTGCTGATAATTATTGGTCAGCGCCACCGAATAAAACTCGCCAGTCGAATTATCGCCGGTCAGGATGCAGCTTGGATATTTCCAGGTAATGGCCGAACCGGTTTCCACCTGCGTCCACGACACTTTGGAATTCTCGCCCCGGCAATCGGCGCGTTTGGTCACAAAGTTATAAATACCGCCTTTGCCCTCTTTATCGCCGGGATACCAGTTCTGCACGGTGGAATATTTGATCTGGGCATCTTTCATTGCGATCAATTCAACCACGGCCGCATGCAGCTGATTTTCATCCCGCATCGGCGCAGTGCAGCCTTCCAGATAACTGACGTAACTGCCTTCGTCGGCAATAATCAAGGTCCGTTCAAACTGTCCGGTATTGGCGGCGTTGATCCGGAAATAAGTCGACAATTCCATCGGGCAACGCACGCCTTTGGGAATATAGACGAACGAGCCGTCGGTAAATACGGCGGCATTTAAGGCAGCAAAGTAATTGTCGGTAGGCGGCACGACCGAACCAAGATATTGCTTGATCAGTTCGGGATGATCGCGCAAGGCTTCTGAAATGGGGCAAAAAATAACGCCAGCATCTTTCAGCTTGCCTTTAAAGGTAGTCGCTACCGACACGCTGTCGAAAACCGCATCGACCGCAACACCAGCCAGACGCTCCTGTTCATCCAGAGGAATACCCAGTTTTTTGTAGGCTTCCAATACTTGAGGATCGATTTCATCCAGACTTTGCGGCCCGTCTTCCTTGCGTTTAGGCGCTGAATAGTAGCTGATCGCCTGATAATCGATAGGATCGAACTTGACGAACGCCCATTTCGGAGTCTTCATGGTTTGCCAATGACGGAACGCTTTCAGCCGGTATTCCAGCATAAACTCAGGCTCGTTTTTGACCTTCGATAAGCGGTGAATAACCGCCTCATCCAGTCCCGGCGGGAAAGTATCGGTTTCCAGTTCAGTGACAAAACCCTGTTTGTAACCCTGACTGATCAAATTACTGATTTCTTGTGTGCTTGCTGACATAAAAACTTCCTATCGATATAAACTGCTGAGCGGAATCATCACTTCTTCCGGCACAGCAGCAGGTCTGGTTAAATCGGCCAACGTCACCGACTCTAACGCATTATGAATAGTCTGGTTAATCAAACCCCAGCTCCCCCGAATATCACAGCCCGAAGCCTGCTCGCAGCCCTGATGGGAAATGCTGCATTCGGTCAGGGCAATCGGCCCTTCCAGTGCGCTGATAACCGCCGCCACACTGATTTCTTCCGGCATTCTGGCTAAAATATAACCGCCTTTGGCCCCGCGCGTAGAAATCAACATCTTGGCGTTAACCAGCATTTTAAGGATTTTACTGACCGTAGGCAAAGCAATGCCGGTTACTGCCGCTATTTCCATAGCGGCATGCACCTGTATTTTGTCTTTAGCCATAAAACTTAAAATGACTGTTGCATAATCAGTTAACTTACTCAACCGTAACATATGTTGCCCTCATTAATTGAGGACCATTCTAGTCCTATTTAATTACAGAGTAAAGTTGTCGGTAATTATTAATGTAACTATTCGGCCACAGATCAACACAGATTAAACCGATCAGGCGAAAGGCACAGGGCTAAAGACGAAAAAACTTAACTTCAACACGCTCACCCATCGTCTTTCGTCTTTCGTCTTATTCTTGAGCGCACATCCGTATCAATCCGTGACTGAATTACTTAACATTCCAATATTTACTTTCCGTCTGCCGCATCCCCTGCACGAGCCAGGCATTATTTTCAACATTAACGACAATCGCCCCGCTGTCGGCACTACTCAGCCATTTAGCATTGACTCGCCGATAGCGCGTTAAAACATTCTGATGCGGATGACCGAATTGATTGCGATAACCTGCCGGAATCAACACGTAGTCAGGTTGTACGGCGCGCAAAAAACCGGCTGTCGATGAGGTCTTGCTGCCATGATGCGGGGCGACTAACACATCGGCTTTTAAAGCCTCGCCGTAAGTCTCGACCAGCCAGGATTCTGCTGCAGCTTCAATGTCGCCGGTCAACAATACCGTACCGTGTACCGACTGGATTTTCAGCACACAGGAATTGTTGTTTTCCGATACAAACGCCTGCTGCGGCGCCAGCATCGTAAACTTGACCTGATCCCATAGCCACGATTGCCCGGCTATACACTCGGTTGGCGCATACTCGCTTAGCAATTGCGGAACGCTGGTCAACACCTTTTCAGTATCCATGCCGCGCATTAACGATGCCGCGCCGCCGATATGATCATTATCGCCATGACTAATGATTAAGCTGTCGATTTTGGCTATGCCTTGCGCATGCAAAAAAGGCAGCAATACCCGTTGCCCCATGTCGCTGTCAGCAGAAAACCTCATACCGGTATCGTAAACCAGCAGATGATCAGTCGTTTGCACAACCACCGATAAACCTTGCCCGACATCCAGCAAAGTCATATTGATGTCGCCGGTTTCAGGCCGTTTTGTATCAGTAACTACTAACGGTAAAAACATCACCAAGCTTAGCCACCGCGCCGGAATGCCGATTGGAGCAAGTAACAGCAACACCCCCGGCACTGCAAAAAACAACGCCCAATACGAGGGTGACGCATGCGTTATCGATGCCATCGGAAGTCCTGCTAAATAATCCAATAGCCACCATAAACCTTGCAACACATGATCTACCCAATAGAACAACTTGCCAGCCAGCATTGGTGAAACAAACATGACCATGACTGCCAGCAGCGACAAGGGCACAACCAGTAGACTGATGACCGGCACGGCGACCAAATTAGCCAGCGGAGCAATCAATGAAACCTGTTGAAAAAACAGCAATAACAACGGCGATAAACCCAGCGACGTGACCCAATGTAATTTTATTGCGCCCCGGAAATACCCAAGCTTGCCCAGGCGCCCGGAAACGGCATAAACAATCACACTCACGGCCAAAAACGACAACCAGAATCCCGCTGCCAACACCGCTAACGGATCGAATAGCAACACCGCGAATAGGGCGATGACCAAGGTATTAAAGGGGCGACTGTTGCGTTGCAGAATAATGGCGGTCATCGCGATAGACAACATAACTACGGAGCGCTGGGTCGGCACGGAAAATCCAGCCAACCCTGAATAAAAAACGGCAACCAGCACCGCCGAAACCGCCGCAACTCTTTGCGGCGGCCACGCCAGCAACCCTGTCCACGCCCACAATTTCAGCACCAAGAAATAAACCAGCCCGGCAACCAGACCGATATGCGAGCCGGAAATTACCACCAGATGAGTGGTGCCGGTTTTACGAAAAACCTCCCATTGCTGTTGAATGATACTGCTGCCATCGCCAATAGTCAGCGCCTTTATCAGCGCAAAACTCGGGCTGTTGCCCAATAGGCTTGAGAGCTGATCGGCGATACTTTGCCGCCAGACGGAAATGCTGTTCCAGGCCGAATCGCGACCCAGCAAAACAGGCTTTTGATTCGGACGCACATAGCCTGTTGCACCGATACCTTCGGTAAATAGCCAACGCTCATAATCAAAGCCGCCGGGATTCATGGTGCCGTGGATGCGCTTCAATTTAACCGTAAAAGTCCAATGCTGCCCTGCCTTGATTTGTTGATCCGGATAATACCAACTCAATCTCAGTTTAGCGGGCAATTGTTGTGCAGATTCGGTGATGATCGCTGCACCAGTTTCCGACTGATTTTTGGTATACACACCCTCCCTGGTAATCGCCGCACCTGCTCCCGGCAGGTTCGCGGCATACATACCATCCCTGGTGATCGCCGCACCCGTTCCCGACGGGTTTGCGGCATACACCCCATCCCTGGGGATAAAATCGAAACGAACGCGCTTTTCGTCCTGTTCAGGCAAATCGGCTATAGTGCCGGTCACCTGAACCTCGACACCTTCTAATTGCTCTGGCAACTGGTTAGACAATCGGTGCATGGCAAACACTATCGCCCACAGAACGCCGAGAACAAAAAATAGCCACTGCCAATAACGCAACCATGCAATAATGCCCGCCACTACGGCACCGACTATCAGCCATTTAATATCCGGCAACACCGGAAACTGTTGAACTAACAGCAGTCCGGCTAAAAATGACAGGACGGAAATAACCATTCAGCACCTTGGTGTTTTTTAGGCCGGCAAAAACCTGATAGACTTAGACGAATGTAACTTTAATAAAAAATACTGATGCCAAAAAAACGCATACAACAACTGATCGACAAACTCATTCCTGATCCTGACGTGATCAAGCGCCACAAGAACCTTCAATTTCTTGGCGATAAACTGCACGAACCTAACCTCTGGCATTTAAACCGGCGTTCTATCGCTATGGCTTTTGCCGTGGGTCTTTTTTGTGCCTGGATTCCGACGCCGACGCAAATGGCTATTGCCGCAGCGGGTGCCATTTATTTCAGCGCTAACCTGCCGCTTTCGGTGGGACTCGTCTGGATAACCAACCCTATCACCATGCCGCCGCTGTTTTACTTTGCTTATAAAGTGGGACTCTGGTTTATGAATCAACCAGCCAGCGCCGATGACTTCGAGTTTTCACTTAGCACCATGTTCTCAGGGCTTGGCGATATTTGGCAGCCTTTTCTGGTTGGTTGTTTAATTATGGGCATAGTCTCGTCCACCATCGGTTATTTCGGTATTCAATATTACTGGCAATATCATATAGCCAAAAAATGGAAGGAACGAAAGGAAAAAAGGTTAAAGGCGAAAGACTAAGGGCAAAAGGTAAAAGGCAAAAGAATTGGCCTATGTACTTTTTGCCTTTCACCCCGGTATCTGCAGGATATATGTCCCATCCGTAACGTTTAATCTCATGTACGCACATAATTCTCAAACACCTTGGAACGGCATTCACCCCCCGCCCTTCGCTTTCCATTCAAATATCTTTAGCCTAATATAACCCCATCTTCCATGTGCAGAACCTTGCCCATTCTTGCAGCCAGTTCATGATCATGGGTAACCACCAAAAAACTAACATTCAGTTCCTGATTCAATTCCAGCATTAACTGATAAACTTGGTCAGCCGTTTTGCTGTCCAGGTTTCCGGTCGGCTCATCCGCCAGGACCACACCTGGCTTATTAATTAACGCCCGAGCCACTGTGGCACGTTGCCTTTCCCCGCCGGACAATTCACCGGGTTTATGTTCAATTCTATGACCTAAGCCCACTCTTTTTAATAACTCAGTGGCACGAACACTCGCCAGCTTTACCGATAGTCCGGCAATCAACAAAGGCATCGCCACATTTTCCAACACGGTAAACTCGCCCAACAGATGATGCGATTGATAGATAAAGCCTAAGGATTTATTTCTTAATTTAGCCAGTTGCCCGGAACCGACTTCACCAAGATTAACACCGTCCAGAACTACCTTGCCACCGCTGGGTTTTTCAAGTCCGCCCAATAAATGCAGCAAGGTGCTTTTGCCTGAACCCGACGCGCCCATAATGGCGACACGCTCACCGACACCGATGCTTAAATTGACCCCTTTTAAAACCTCAACATCCAACCCACCCTGGTCATAGCGCATGGTCAACTGCTGGCATTGCAAAATGCTGGTATTATTCATATCTGAGAACTTCCGCTGGATTTACTTTGGCTGCCTGCCAGGCAGGATAAATAGTTGCCAATAATGACAGGGAAAAGGCCATGCCCGCTATCGCATAAACATCCGACCAAACCAGTTTGGACGGTAATTCGCTGATGTAATACACATCGGCCGCCATAAACTGAATCTGAAATAATTTTTCAATCGCCGGAACGATGGTTTCAACATTCAAAGCCAGCAGCACCCCGCCTACGGTTCCGAGTGCAGTGCCGACCACGCCGATAATCGCGCCCAACACCATAAAAATCCCCATCACCGAACCTGAGGTTAATCCCTGCGTTTTTAAAATAGCAATATCGCCACGCTTATCGGTAACCACCATGACCAGCGTAGACACGATATTAAAAGCCGCCACCGCCACGATCAGCAACAGGATAATAAACATCACCCGTTTTTCCGTCTGTATCGCCCGAAAGAAATTACTGTGCGCCAGCGTCCAATCGCTGACCTGATAATCGCCAGATAAAGCGGTTGAAAGTTCACGGGTTATTTTCGGCGCATTAAACAAATCATCCAGTTTGATCCGAAGGCCTGAAACCGAACTTTCCAGGCGGAACAACTTGGCCGCATCATCAAGATGAATCATCGCCATATTGCGATCATATTCATACATGCCTACCTTAAAAATACCGACCACGGTAAACCGGCGCATGCGCGGCACAATACCGGCCGGTGTCGAGTTGATCTGCGGACTGATCACGGTAATTTTTTCGCCCATGAAAACGCCCAGATAATTGGCCAACTCCACGCCTAAAACAATACCGTATTCGCCCGGAACCAGATCAGACAGCTTGCCCTCTTTCATTTTATCGGCGACTTCCGACACTCTGGATTCGTATTCCGGCAAGATCCCGGTCAGCATAGTGCCGCTGACACGCCGGTCGGCATTAATCATCACCTGCCCATTAATAAAAGGCGCTGTGCCTTCTACATGCGGATAATTTTTTAACTTCTGTTCCAGTTCCTGCCAATCATCCAACTGGCCGTATTTTCCGGTAGCAGTCGCATGTGAGGTCATGCCGAGTATTCGCTCGCGTAATTCGGATTCAAAGCCGTTCATCACCGACAACACGGTAATCAACGCAGTAACGCCCAAAGCTATGCCCAGAACGGACGTTAAGGTAATAAAAGAAATGAATTGAGTTCGACGCTTGGCCCGCGTATAACGCAAGCCGATATAAAAAATAAGAGGTTTAAACATGAAGCCTACAATCTAAAATTAAAAATCAGGATTTCCTGCACTGAGCGCAAAAACCGTATAAATAAAGGCCATGATCGGTTAACTCATAACCTAGTTTTTCGGCAATTTCTTTTTGCCGGACTTCAATAACTTCATCGGTAAATTCATCTACCTTGCCGCACTTCATACAGAGTATGTGATCATGATGAGTACCCGAATCCAGTTCAAAGACAGAGTTGCCGCCTTCAAAGTGATGGCGAGTCACCAATCCGGCTGCTTCAAATTGAGTTAAAACCCGATACACCGTAGCCAAACCGATTTCTTCATTTTCACTCAACAGGATTTTATAAACTTGTTCAGCGGTTAAATGACGCTCATCAACCTGCTTTTCTAAAATTTGCAGAATCTTGATCCGAGGTAAAGTCACCTTCAAACCTGCATTCCTTAAATCATGGGTTTCCACTATTAATCTCCGGTTATGCCTTGAATGCAGGCAGTTTTATAGTCAACTGCGAGCATTGTAGCCTTTTTTTGGTAAGTTGCGCATGACAGTTTTATAGGATAATCCATTAACATCCTGTATCATTTTAAATTTTATAATACATCCGCAGCCTCATGAGAAAGCCGCTTTTTGCTTTAACCCTACGTGGAAACCGCTACTCCTGCATCCTTGCAATTGCGGCAAGCCTGACACTCGTATCATGCACCACCATCCTGACCAACCTGCCCGGCGTCTATACCGTAGATGTCCAGCAAGGCAATATAGTCGATCAAGACATGATTGACCAACTCAGACCCAGCATGAACAAACGCCAAGTGCTATACATAATGGGCTCACCAATGTTGCTTGATTTTTTTCATCAGCAACGCTGGGACTATCTCTATTCAGCGCAACTGGACGGCGGAAGTAGACAACAAAAAAGAATTTCATTGTACTTTGATAATGACCAGCTGATCGGCGTACAAGGCGATTTCAAACCCAGCGCCGTTCCCGTAATCAAAGCATCGACTGAAACCACAGTCGATGTACCGAAGCGTGATATTGAAAAAACCCTGTGGGAAATGATCACCGGCCTGTTTGGCTACGATAGCATTGATGACGAGCTTGCGACAGATAGGTCAGATAAAAAACCGTCACCGGCGCCATCATCGGAGCAACTGCCGCTTTAGCAGTTTATAATCCATCAAAAACGCTTCAAAGCCCGCTGCCGTCTTGCCTCTTTAGGATCATGAACCAAAGGCCGATAAATCTCTATTCTATCGGCCTCTCTAACAGGCTGATCCAGTTTGCAGGCTACACCAAAAATACCCGCATTAAGCTCGGACAAGGCAATCTCAGGGAAAAGCTCCAGCAAGCCAGAGGCTTTTATAGCAGCCTCAACAGTCGCGCCTTCCTCCATTGCCACCGTGACTATTACCTGTTGTTCGGGTTTGGCGTAGGCCACTTCGATTTCAACCATAAACTGCTTTAGCCCGTGCGGTAAACGAACTCACCATAGTATTGCAGATCTGGTTAAAGACTGCGCCGAAAGCCAGACTTGCCAGTTTGCCCGACATTTCAAACTCCAGATTTAGGGAAATCTTGCTGGCATCTTCACGTAACGGTATAAAATCCCAGGTCCCTTCCAGGGAGGAAAACGGGCCGCTCAACAGGGAGACCGTCATCCTGCGTCCATTAACTATTTTATTTCGGGTCGAAAAGGATTTTTTAAAACCGCCTTTGGAAATGATCAGCTCGGCTTCAACTATGTCATCTTCACGCTTGAGGATTCGACTGCCGCTGCACCAGGGCAAAAACTTCGGATAGGCTTCTATGTTGTTAACCAGGTCAAACATCTGCTGTGCTGAAAATTTGACCAAGGCACTTTTTTGAACAACGGTCATGGTTAAAGAACTCCAACCACATGCAGAAACACCAAAAACACCGCGGCAGGCGCCACATAGCAAATTAAAATCTTCCACACTTGATAGCTGAGCGGGTTTGGCATATCCAGCTCATGCTCGGTGTGTTGCTGCAACATAATCCAACCGGCGAATACTGCTATACAAAAACCGCCGATAGGCAGCAGCAAATTGGCGGTTAAATAATCCAGCAATTGAAAAATGGTTCTGTCGAAAACCTTGAACCCCGACCAGACGTTGAATGAAAAAACAGTGCCAAATCCCAGCAGCCATGTTATCGAACCTGACCAGATACAGGCTTGCTTCCTGCTCATATCCCTGTTTTCAACCAACCACGCAACCGCCGGTTCGATCAATGAAATGGACGAAGACAAGGCCGCGAACACCAGCATCACAAAAAACAACAATCCGAATAACCAGCCGCCGGTCATGTTGCCGAATGCAATCGGCAAGGTTTGAAATATCAATCCTGGACCTGCGGCAGGTTCCAGGCCGCTGGCAAAAACAATCGGAAAAATAGCCATACCTGCCAATAAGGCAACAACAGTATCGGTGCCTGCAATCAAAAATACGGTTTTGGAAATCGATACGTCTTTCGGCAAATAAGAACCGTAAACCATAATCGCGCCCATACCGATACTCAGAGTAAAAAAAGCATGCCCCATGGCGGTCAATACGCTATCACCGGTCAGTTTGCTAAAATCGGGCGTGAACAGGAATTCGATACCTTGGTCATAGCTGCCGGTAGTCATTGCATAGGCCACCAGTAAAATCAGCATCACAAACAAGCTGGGCATTAAAAAACGTACGGCTTTCTCGATACCGGTCTTAACGCCACGCGCTACAATCGACATGGTTGCCAGCATGAACAGACTATGCCAGAAAATCAGCTGTATCGGACTGGCAATAAGACCGTCAAAGAGACCTTTTATCTCTGAGGCATCGGCATCGAAAAAACTGCCGGCAAAGGCCTTTAACACATAAGCCGAAGCCCAGCCTGCAATAACGCTGTAATAAGAAAGTATTAAAAAACCGGCAATAACGCCCATCCAGCCTAAATAATGCCAGTTCTTATCGGCCCCGGCTTCGTCGCTCAGGGTTATCATGGTATCAATCGGATTCTGCCTGGTTCGCCGCCCGAGCATGGTTTCCGCCATCATAATGGGGATACCGATCAGTAACACGCACAACAAGTAGACGATCACAAAGGCCCCGCCGCCATTTTCTCCAGTAATATAGGGAAACTTCCAAATATTACCCAAACCGACTGCGGAACCTGTTGCAGCCAGGATAAATGCAAATCGTGAAGACCATTGACCATGAACTGATTTTTTTGTACCCGTCATTTGTGCGCCTGTAAAAACGTAAAGGTTATAAATTCACCACCGATGTTTCTTTCGTGGTGAGCTTTTCTGACTATTGCAGTAATATCGAGTAAAATAACAAAATTATTCCTTTACGTCAGTTTAAAAATCCTAATCCACACTTATGGCCGATAAAAAGTCTAAGAAAAATATCAAGCAGCAAAACGCCAATATTGCCGTTAATCGCCAGGCGACTCATGAGTATACGATTGAAGAGCGGTTTGAAGCGGGGATCGTTTTGGAAGGCTGGGAAGTTAAAAGCCTGAGGGATGGACGCATCCAACTCAAAGAGAGTTATGTGGTGATAAGACGCGGCGAAGCCTGGTTGTCGGGCGCACATATTTCACCGCTGTTATCTGCATCGACCCATGTTAATCCGGATTCTATCCGCGCCAAAAAACTGTTGCTTCACCGGCACGAACTCAGCAAGTTGATCGGCTCGGTCGAACGCAAAGGCTACACCTTGATTCCGTTGTCGATGTACTGGAAAAACGGCAGAGCCAAACTGGAAATCGGTCTGGCAAAAGGCAAGCAATTGCACGACAAACGCGCCGCCTCAAAAGACCGCGATTGGCAACGTGAAAAAGGACGTATTTTGAAAAAGGGCTAAAGGCGCAAGGCAAAAGGCGAAGGATGTGTTTTTTAGCCTTTAGCCTTTAGCCTTTAGCCTTCTTCCCCTAACCCTTTCCTTCAAACTAAAATGTCCACACACCCTAATTTACTATCTGTAAAAAACAGCCTGCTGATCGTCGTCGATTTGCAGACCAAATTATCAGCGGCCATGCCGGAAGCCGAAGCCGAGCTGATGACGGCCAACGCCCGCAGCCTGGTTGAAGCCGCAGGACTGTTAAGCATCCCGGTGTTATTAACCGAACAATATCCCCAAGGCTTAGGCTCTACCGATACCAGCATCACCGACTTGTTGTCGGAAGACACTCTCATTTTCGACAAGACCGGTTTTTCCTGTTGTGCGGCGGACGGTTTTACCGACACCGTAGCCAACACCGATCGCAAGCAAGTCATATTAGTCGGTCAGGAAGCCCATGTTTGCGTATTACAGACCGCATTGGAATTGCTGCATTTAGGTTATCAGGTGCATGTCGTCGAGGACGCCATTTGCTCACGCAAGGCGGAACATAAATTCTATGCCTTGCAGCGTATGCAACAACAAAATGCCACCATTACCAATTATGAATCGGTATTGTTCGAATGGGTCAAAGATTCCACGCACCCTGAATTTAAAAGCATTTCCGGATTACTTCGTTAAACCTTATGTCGCTTGCATCATTTCTTGAAAAAATAAAAAATAATGATCCCGTCAGTTTTGATGAAACTATCGAGGTCATTACCGAAAACTATCATTACCGGCCTACCGAATTTCGCAACGGCCTAGGTGAGCACATATTAACCAATCAAGAAGGCAGTAACGAAGGCTCCTGCAAGATTTTCGATTTTGCTCAAATTAACGGGCTTAATCAACAACAAACTTTAAACCTGTTCGGCGACTATTACCGGGATGTTTTAAACGATCCGCACGGCACAGGCCACCAGAACATCAGGAATTTCATGCAATACGGCTGGGAGGGGATTTGTTTTAACGGTGTGGCGTTGACGGCCAAATAAACATTAATCACCATCAAAATATAAAAACTCACCACGAAGGCACGAAGTTTTTCTTTATTGTTTCCACGCTCCGGCGTTACCGCATTAAGATAAGAAATACGCTGGTTCCCAAGCTCCAGCTTGGGAACCCAGATGACGAAGCTCTAGCTTCGCGAGACTGGAAGCTGGAGCTTCCCGCACCGAATTCCCAAGCTGGAGCTTGGGAACTAGCGCGCCTTGTTTTTCTTCGTGTCCTTCGTGGTGAATTATTAATTATGATCGACTTTCTAATCATCGGCCAGGGACTAGCGGGCAGCTTGCTGACCTGGGAACTCATACAACGCGGCAGCAAAGTCCTCATTATTGATAATGACCTAGAAAATGCCTCGCAGGTTGCCGCAGGACTGATCAACCCGATCACCGGCATGCGCTTTGTAAAATCCGCCGATGTCGATACGCTGTTGCCGACGGCAAAACACTGCTATTCCCGGCTAGCCGATTTTTTCCAGCAAGACTTTTATATCGAAAAACCGATGCGGCGGATTTTCCGTAGCGACAGCGAATTTACAAACGCCCATAAACGCCTCAGCAACCCTGACTATCAAGCCTATTTGGGCGACATACAGCAGCCGGGTAAAGCCATCGACAATCTCGCAACGCCGTTCGGTTTTCTGGAACAAAAACAAACCGGTTATTTATTAACCCGGCCGCTATTAAGTTGCCTGAAAGCATTTTTCATTGCCAAAAATAGCTACCGACAAGCTGATTTCGATTACCGGGACATACAGCTGCAACCGTCTTTACGCTGGCTGGACATGGCTCCCAAGCAGATTATTTTCTGCGAAGGCTATCAGGCAACACAAAACCCCTGGTTTTCCTGGCTGCCTTTTCAACCGGTCAAGGGCGAAATCCTGACGCTGCAACACCAGACCGAATTGCCCGATAGAATCCTCAACTACGGCAACTGGCTGATCCCGTTAAATGCCCATCAAATTAGAATCGGCGCAACCTTCGACCGGGAAAACCTGGATACTCAGGCTACCGAACAGGGCAAAAGTGACTTGCTAAATGCGCTCAGCCAAGTCTCACCCGGTTTGACTCAGGCAATGCTGATCAACCACCAAGCCAATATCCGGCCATGTACTCTGGACAGACAGCCGTTTATCGGCCTGCATCCGCAACACAAGCAACTCGCCATTTTTAACGGCTTTGGCGCAAAAGGCAGCTTACAGATACCTTGGCACGGCCGACATTTCGCCGATGTCTTATTAAACGGCGCTCCTCTACCCCATTCCAGCAATATCCAACGTCATTATGGAAAGCTATGTCCTTGTTAAGTATTGAAGACAACGCCTGCTGCATTATGCTTAGGCAAAGCAGTCAACACGTTGCAACGGGAGTGCAAGCTTTGCTTGTGCTGGCAGGCGAAGCTTCCGCTCCTGCTCACGCCCCTTACCTACATCCCTGTAGGCAAAGCCTGCACTCCAGCAGTCAGTATTTTTCACACTTAAGAAGACATGAAACGCATTTCACTGGTTAACACAGCTCACGACCTGATCCGGGACATTCTCCGCCCCGGCGATATTGCGATCGATGCGACAGTGGGCAACGGTCACGATACCGTTTTCCTCGCCGAACAAGTCGGCCCATCCGGCCATGTTTACGGCTTCGACATACAACAAGCGGCCATCGATTCGACTCTGGACAAATTCCGGCAAGCACACCTTTCGGACTCCCTGACCTTGATCCACGCCAGCCATGCCGACATGACTGATAAAATTCCCGCAGATCTTCACGGCAACATCAGCGCAATCATGTTTAACCTGGGCTATCTACCGGGCGGCGATAAAAGCGTCATCACCCTAACCGATTCCACCTTGACCGCCTTAACTGTCGCCAGCCGGATTTTAGCGGTCAACGGCATCATCACCCTGCTGGCCTATCCAGGCCACCCAGGCGGCGATCTGGAAACCGATCGGGTCAAAAACTGGTGCGAACAACTGGATACTCAGCAATTTGAAGTCAGCACTATTTACAGCAGCGAACATAAAGACACAGCGCCCAGGCTTTTTGTGATTCGCAAGCTGCGTTAAATGAAAAATAGAACTCAGCACACCGCTATGCATTAGGAACGGGGATTACAATCCCGTCCCGCTTTGGAGTTATTATTCCCCATAAGTATCGCCCTCCTCAAGCTTTGGAAGTTCCGCCCAATTTGACGGATGAAGCCCAAGACGAAGGTAGCGGTGAAAACTCGAATAGGGCCAGGCACCGGGATGGGATACCAAGCCATGTTTCACCGGATTCCAATGGATGTAATCGCAATGTTTTTCGAAGTCTCGGTCATCGCGGATTTGGTGTTCCCAGTAGCGCGGTTGCCAGATGGTTTGTGCGCGTTTACGTCGCTGGGACGCAGAGGGTGGTAATTTGAGGTCATCCGGGCAATGGCGGGTGAAATAGTTTTTGATTGCATTCCAGCGCATCGGATAATCATTGTCGTCTGGCGGCAACGTCCAAATGCAATGCAGATGTTCCGGCAGCAGTACAAAGGCATCAATGATGAAAGGATGAGCCAATTTAACGGTTCGAAACGCCGTACGCAACAATTCGACGTTATCCGGTTCGCAGAGAAATTTACGCCGCAGGAAAGTCACGACGGTGAAAAAATAAGTGCCGCCGGGGGTTTTAGCGCGACGATATTGCATGATGAAGATTCTCCAAATGTAGGTCGGGCAACAGTTTTATCGTTGCCCGACATTTTAGCATCCGAAAATTGAGCGGCAGTGGTCAATCGCGAAATTCGTCAACATATTGAAGTTTGAGAATGTCGGGCATAAACAGCATGCCCGACCGGACTGAATGGTTACTCATGCCGGACGGGGCATTTGCCCCGTTCGTAACGTTTCAACTGGCTACAGACAACACCAAACGTTAAGGACGGGGTACATACCCCGTCCCGCTTAGAAGTTGGCTCTCCTTTTCCGATCGGGCACGACTTGTTCCTAATTGAGTATCAAACAGAGACTGTGCTAGACTCCCAGCATGAAAATCAAAGATCTTATCGCTCTGATTGAGCTGGATGGTTGGCAACAGGTGCGGCAAAAAGGAAGCCATCGTCAGTTTCACCATCCTGTCAAATCCGGTACGGTCACAGTTGCCGGCAAACCCAGCGTGGATGTTCCGCCTGGAACGCTTATCAGTGTTTTGAAACAAGCAGGACTCAAGCAGTAGAGGTTTATATGCGTTATATGGTTGTTATTGAAGAAGGCCCAACAAGCTTTGGAGCCTATGTCCCTGATCTTCCGGGCTGCATAGCTGTAGGTGAATCATTACAAGAAGCATTACAACTTATTCAAGAAGCTATTGAATTTCACATCGAGGGACTTAAAGAAGAAGGCGAGCGCATTCCGGTGCCGCATTCTTCAAGCACGTTCGTTGAGGTTCATGCCTAAAAAGTCGGTCAAAAGGACGCGACGAGCATTGACGATGTTAAAAGTTCGATGGCTTTGTTTTAACGTCCGCGAGCGGCGCATCATGTTTGAAGACCAACATGCGGTGCAATACGGCTAACGCCATTGCACTCTATTTGATTACGCCTTATCACGCTTAATCAAGCGTGTAGCGATGTAAAACCCTACGTCTTACAACTTTCAAGCCTGATCGGAGGTATTTATGCTCACGTTCCTCGCACATCTGATTTTGACAGCAGCCTTGTTGCTGCTCATGGCCAACCTCGTTCGTGGCGTTCAGGTGGAGGGCTGGGGTTCCGCACTCATCGGCGCGATTGTTCTCGGTTTAGTGAATGCCGTAGTGCGACCGCTCATGGTTCTGTTCACGTTGCCCCTCACGATTATCACCTTTGGGCTCTTTCTCCTTGTGGTCAACGCGCTCATGCTTTGGTTAGTGGCGGCGCTGGTTCCGGGCATCCGCGTTCAAGGTTTTGGGCCCGCATTGCTGGGAAGCCTAGTGCTCACGTTACTCAATCTTGTCGTTGGGCTCCTCATATAGATCCGGGCAACCGCTTTTCGTTGCCCGACTATTGAAGCATGTGAAAGGATGAGCCGATTTAACGATTCGAAACACCGTACGCAACAATTCGACGTTATCCGGTTCGCAGAGAAATTTACGCCGCCGGAAAGTCACGACGGTGAAAAAATAAGTGCCGCCGGGGGGTAGCGCGACGATATTGCATGATGAAGATTCTCCAAATGTAGGTCGGGCAACAGTTTTATCGTTGCCCGACATTTTAGCATCCGAAAATTGAGCGGCAGTGGTCAATCGCGAAATTCGTCAACGTATTGAATGTCGGGCATAAACAGCATGCCCGACCTACCGGACTGTTCATGCAGTCGACAGATGACGCGGATTGAACCGATTATCACTGATAAAAGAAAAAACGAAGCCGGTCGGGGTTTGCAACCCCGACCGAAACGTTTTTCGTTAGTTAAGTGTAGCCACTTAGCTGAGGTATCGCAGAAACGTTAAGAACGGGGTTACAAACCCCGTCCCGCTTTGGACTATAATTGTTATATCAAAACACTGTGCAAACATCTGTAAGAAAAGAAAAGCGATTACCTTATCAGGCTAATCATGCCATTTAAGATTTACGCTCAAGAAGATATTTACAAGCCACCAACTCGCCAAATCCAACCTGGTAATGTTTCCAAACGTGCTTTACGCTCTGGCGACATATTGTCCTTTTTTATCCGCTGAGCGGACACCCACTGACCAAGAACATACCCATCTGATGTTTTGTAATTTTGCGGAACCTTAGCGTGTCCTTTTAATTCAGCAAACTCCTTAAGATAGAGAAACCTTTTTTCCCAATTATCTACATGAACGTCCCAACTCCAACCGGGTAATGTTTCCAGTCGCACCTTATGCTCTAATGAAAGATTAACCTTTTTTGCTCGTTGGTTCTGTACCCAGTTACCAAGTCCAAATCCATTTTCTAATTTATATCTATTATTAGGGGCACAATGACCTTCCTGATTTGCAAACTCCTTAAGATATCGGAATCCTTCTTCCCACATATCAGGCAAAAGACTCCAACTCCATCCTGGCAATGCTTCCAACCGAGTTTTACGCTCCAGTGATATATTGTTATTTCTTCGCTGATTACTAACCCACAGACCAAGTCGATAGCCTCCTGCCGTCTTGTATCCTATATAAACCTTAGCATGGCCCTCACGTTCTACGAATTCCTCAACATTTCGAAAACCTTCTTCCCACAAATCTGAGAAAGGATCCCAACTCCATCCGGGCAATGCGTCTAAACGATTTTTTCGCTCTGGGGACATAGTGTCTTTTGTTGTTCGTTGGGTTTTCACCCATAACCCGATTCGAAATCCATCTGCCGTTTTGTGATTTGCAGGAATCGTGGCATATCCCTCGCACTCTACGAATTTTTTGAAATTTTGAAAACTGTTTTCCCACATATCTGTCAACAGACTCCAGCTCCATCCTGGCAATGCTTCGAGACGGACTTTACGCTCTAAAAGCAGATCATCTTGTTTTGTTCGTTGGTTATGTACCCAACTACCAATTCGAAATCCATTTTCTGTTTTATATCTAGCAGGCAACAAACAATGCCCCTCTCTATCTGCAAATTCTTTAAGGTATCGGAACCCTTCTTCCCACAGATCAGACAAAGGATCCCAGCTCCATTCTGGTAATGCTTCCAGTCGAGCTTTCCGCTCCACTGACATGTTGTCATTGGTTTTTCGCTGAACTCCAGTCCATTGACCAAGTGGAAAACCATCTACTGTCTTGTATCTTTTCGGAACCTTGGCAAACCCCTCGCAATCTGTGAATACCTTTAGATGGCGAAATCCTTCTTCCCACTGCTCAAAAACTGCATTCCAAACCCAACCTGGCAAAGCTTCTAACAGGGCTTTACGCTCCGGTGCTAGGTTATTCCTTTTGATACGCTGAGTGGCAACCCAGATACCGATCCGGTATCCATTTTTCGTTTTGTAACTTGTAGGGATATTGGCATGTCCCTCCCGCTCCACAAAAACCTCCAGCAATCCAAACCAAAAACCCCAAGACTCCGTTACCTGCTCAACCAGATAAGTGCAGAACGAATCGCCAAAAGAACTGTCCACAGAAGCCGGTAGATCAATCGTAATTTTTGATAGATCTTGTGGATTGATCTTCGACCCCGGCTTTCTGCCTAGCTCGGTACGTAGCGTATCCAGTTGCTGCGATAAGACTTCATCATGAGCTTTGAACGCATTCAGCACCTCCCAGACTGGTTTAAAGTTGCTGGCCTCAATGGAGGCTATGGCGTTGTCGCCCTGTTCAATAAATACGGGTATAACGATGGTTCCAAACTTCTTGTCAGCACTTAAGCGAATGGCGCGACCCACTGCCTGAACGATGTCCACCTGACTGTTTTTTGGATCAATAAAGGCAACACAATCCAATGAAGGGACATCCACCCCTTCGGACAGGCATCGGGCATTGGTGAGCAGGCCTCTTTGGTTATCACCCAAGCCTTTCAGGTAATCCAGTTTCTGCCGTCTTTTATCCGTTGCCATTGCCCCCGACACAAAATCAGTCCACAGCTCACCGCTGGGGCGATGCTCTTCGTCGATCCAGTTGAGTACCTGATGCACGTCATTTTTGAATAATTCCGCCCGGCTGACGCGGTTGTGAAAGCTTATGACCCGCTTGAGGTCGTAATCCTTGATTGCCTTGAGCAGGCCAATCTGGGCGGCCAAGGACTCAGCATCGTTTTCAATGCCGGAGTCGGTTTTAATAAATTCTCTGTTCTTAATCCATTCGGCAATCATCGGGCTATCCACGCCAATAATCACAATTCGGTAATCGGTCAGCAGGTTTTGCCTGATGGCTTTACCAAAGGGGAGCGAATACAGCACCTTGCCGAACACGGCTTCATCATCCATGCAAGCCACTTCAATGCCGCGATCTTCGGCGGTTTTCTTTAACGAGGCAGTATAGGTGCGTGGCGTGGCGGTTGCGAATAGGCGTTTAGTGGCGACGATGCGCTTGTTGTCCAACACGGTGGAGAAGGCACTGGTAACCTTGCCGGTGCAACGGTGGGCTTCATCGGCAACAACCAGGTCGAATGCCAGAGTGGAATCACTGGCTTGCGCATCGGCTACTATTGGCGAGGATTGGTAGGTGGAGAAAATGACCTTTGCTCCATCCCCTTTTATGAATCGCCTGATTTCCTCTACATCTGAAGTTACTGGAAAAGCCAAGTCGGAAACCGACTGGATGGCTTCATCCTCGCCTCGTTTTCCAACGGTTTCGTCTGAGCATACACAAAGCACATCGAATGGCTGAGTTGCGGCAAATGTCCATTCCCTGAGGGTTTGTGACAACAGGCTTAATGATGGCAACAGTACCAGTGTTCGTTTGGACGCAAGTTCTTCTTTGATCCAAAGTGTGGTGAAGGTTTTGCCTGTTCCACAGGCCATGATCAGTTGACCACGTTCGGCATTTTGAAAATTATCAGTTACTGTGGCGATTGCCTCAAACTGGTGTGGGCGCGGCTTGGGAGGTTCTTTGCGCTTGCCGCTATGGAGGTCTTCGTAACGTGAGGGGTATTCAAGCTCTGAATGTTCGAAGTCTGAGAGCAGGAATCTGATTACCGTTTTTTCCTGGGCTTCGCAGACCTGTATTGCATTCTTGCCAATCCGGTCCGTGGTGGCAATCAGCAGGCGCTTGTCGATACCCGTGCGGTTAGACTCGCTAAGGAACTTGTCTACATCGTGTTTGGTGATGTCATGATTAGATGAGTAACACTTGGCTTGTACTGCCCAGATTTCGCCATTTTTATGTTGAAAAACAAGGTCGACACCGCAATCGACGCCCCAGCGTTTGGGATATTCCTCCCACAGCCAGACCTGATCAACCTGAGTTGCCCATTCGGGGTCATTTTTGAGAAACCATTTAGTAAAGCGTTCAAATTGCTTGCCCCGCTTTAAAGGATCATCGTCCAAGCTTTGGTAGAGTTCGAGAAAAGTAGCCACTGATTAGAGTTTATTGGTTTTATTTTTGGTTGATGATAAACCATCCTTTGTATTGTTCACTGAAAATGTTGATTGTGAGTCGGAAGAACGGTTTTGGTCGTAAGCAGGCATTCGAGTGCTTTCTTTGTATCGTTCCCACGCTCCAGAGACTGTGAACAATAAAAGAAGAAAAGAAAAATCTGCTTAATCAGCATCGCCTAGAGGCGCCTACTTTTGGCATCCGAGTTCCCTTACAAAGCCGGCATCTGACTAAATCAACACAATCTGGTATCATTGCGCGCCTTATTACCTATTCTCCATCAAGGAAACCCATGTCAGAATTCAATAACGTAACTATCGTCAAAAAAGCCAATGTTTACTTCGGTGGCAATGTCAGCAGCCGGACTGTCAAGTTCGCAGACGGTTCGTCAAAAACCTTGGGCTTCATGTTGCCCGGCGAATACACTTTCAACACCGCCGATCCGGAATTAATGGAAATCATCGACGGCGATCTGGACGTTTTATTGCCCGGCGCCGAATGGCAAAGCATCAAAGGCGGCGAATCTTTCAATGTGCCTGTCAATGCGGCATTCACCATGAAAGTTAAAACCCCTAGCGATTATTGCTGCTCATTCATCAAATAACGACATGGAAAAAGTCGCCATCTTTGTCGATGTGCAGAATATCTATTACACCACCAAGCAAAGCTACCAGCGGCATTTTAACTACGCTGCTTTCTGGACGCAGGCGACCGCAGGCAGGGAAGTGGTCGCGGCGTTTGCTTATGCGATCGACAAGGGCGACAGCAAGCAGCAGGGATTTCAGCAGATACTCAGGAATATCGGCTTTGACGTCAAGCTAAAGCCTTACATCCAGCGTAGCGACGGTTCCGCAAAAGGTGATTGGGACGTCGGCATTACGCTGGATGCGATCGACTATGCCGCCAAGGCTGATGTGATTGTTTTATTATCCGGCGACGGCGACTTCGATCTGTTACTGGACAAGGCCCGAACCGTTTACGGCGTAACGACGGAAGTCTACGGAGTCCCTGCGCTGACCGCGCCCTCGCTGATTAATTCGGCCGACCGTTTTATAGCCATAGACGATAAGCTGTTACTGTAGAACATTCGAAGGCTAAAATCTGTTAGAATACGGCTTTATTTTTCAAAGCCGTAAAAAATCGCTCAATGGCGCTTAAGTCAACCATCTATAAAGCCGACTGTCAGATTGCCGACATGGACAGAGGCTATTATCAACCGCATAACCTGACCATTGCCCTGCATCCTTCGGAAACCGAAGAGCGCATGATGGCGCGTCTGCTTGCTTTTGTGATCAATGCCGATGAACACCTGCAATTTACTAAGGGCCTGAGTACAGACGACGAACCCGAGCTCTGGCAAAAAAGCCTGACCGACGACATTGAACTGTGGATTGATGTCGGCATGCCCGATGAAAAACGCATCCGCAAAGCCTCCAGTCGTGCCGATAAAGTCATCCTTTATACCTATGGCGGACGCAATACTATCTGGTGGAACCAGATTCAACCCAAGCTGGAACGCTTTAAAAACCTGACGGTTATTAACCTGCCCAAATCAGCTACCGATCAGCTCGCACCGATGGTAAAGCGCACCATGCAATTACAAATCAGCATCCAGGACGGGCAGATTTGGGTCAGCGACGATCAAAACACGGCCACTATAGTGCCTGAAACATGGCTTGTTTAACCTAACAGCACGTTTTAAACCTTTTGCCTTTAGCCTTGCACCTTTTACCTTTTTTACTTTTAATTTTCGGAACAAAAACTTGATTTCTACAGCTAACATCACCATGCAGTTCGGGGCTAAACCCCTGTTTGAAAACGTCTCGGTCAAATTCGGCGACGGCAACCGTTACGGCCTGATCGGCGCAAACGGCTGCGGAAAATCGACCTTCATGAAAATATTGAGCGGTGATTTGGAACCGTCAGCGGGAAACGTCAGCATTAGCCCCAATGAGCGCCTGGGTAACTTGCGCCAGGATCAGTTCGCTTATGAAGACTACCGTGTGCTGGACGTGGTACTGATGGGACACGCCGAGATGTGGGCGGCCATGTCCGAGCGCGACGCGATCTACGCCAACATGGAGGCTACCGAGGACGACTACATGCACGCCGCCGAGCTGGAATCAGTATTCGCCGAATTTAACGGCTATACCGCCGAATCCAGAGCCAGCGAACTATTGCTGGGTCTGGACATTCCGCTGGAACAGCATAACGGCCTGATGAGCTCGGTAGCGCCGGGCTGGAAACTGAGAGTCTTGCTCGCACAGGCTTTATTTTCCAATCCCGACATCATGCTGCTCGATGAGCCGACCAACAACCTGGACATCAACACCATCCGTTGGCTTGAAGACATTCTGAACCAACGCGATTGCACCATGGTTATCATCTCGCATGATCGCCACTTTTTAAACAGCGTCTGCACCCATGTGGCCGATATGGATTATGGCGAGTTGCGTGTTTATCCCGGCAATTATGACGATTACATGGTAGCCGTTACCGAGGTTAGAGAACGCTTACTTGCTGGAAACGCCAAGAAAAAAGTCCAGATTGCCGAACTGCAAACCTTCGTTAGACGCTTCTCGGCGAATGCTTCCAAGGCCAAACAAGCCACTTCGCGCGCCAAACAACTGGATAAAATCAAACTGGATGAAGTTAAACCCTCAAGCCGGGTTAATCCGTTTCTCCGTTTTGACCAGACCAAAAAATTGCACCGTTTAGCACTGGAAGTCGACAACTTAACTAAAGGTTACGACGCCCAACCCCTGTTCAAAAACTTGAATTTGATGGTTCCGGTCGGTGAACGCATTGCTGTTATTGGCCCTAACGGTATCGGTAAAACAACCCTGCTGCGCACCTTGGTCGGCGATTTAACAGCGGATGCCGGCGAGGTTAAATGGTCGGAAAACTCGGAAGTGGGATATTTTGCTCAGGATCATGCCGAAGACTTCGCCGAAGATACCACTCTTATCGAATGGATGAGTCAATGGCGCAAAGAATCGGACGACGACCAGGCCATACGCGGCATCTTGGGGCGGTTATTGTTCAGCGCAGACGACATCAACAAATCGGTTAAAGTCATCTCCGGTGGCGAACAAGGCCGCATGTTGTTCGGCAAGCTGATCCTGCAAAAGAACAACATCATGGTAATGGACGAACCGACCAACCATTTGGACATGGAATCGATTGAATCGCTGAATACCGCGCTGGAAAACTATCCCGGCACCTTGATATTTGTCAGCCATGACCGGGAGTTTGTGTCATCGCTAGCCACACGGATTATCGAATTAACCCCGAACGGGATTGTTGATTTTAATGGTAATTATGAGGATTATTTAAGCCGTCAGGCGTAGATCGGCAAATGGTAAGCTGGGTTTGAAGCAATCGCGTAAAACCCAGCGATTAACTTCCATGCATTAACGTATTCCCCATCAAATCGGCAACAGCCCTGTCTGCCACACCGACTACCTTGATATTATTCTTAATCATGCCGGCATAATTTTCATGCAAATGACCATGAAAGATATTTTTTACTCCCATCGCAGCGGCCAACTCACTAATCACATCAAAGCCGTGCCGATGAGACCCCGGCGCTTCATGGGTCACCAAAATATCCGCTCTCAGCGTCTTTAATGCTTCAAACTCATCATGCCAAATCGCCCCCTTGTATTTTAACGACATGGCCGTATGCCGACTATTGGCAGGCTGATTATGCAGATAATGCTGCTTGCCTCGCCATTTAGGCTGTTGCGGCGGATACCAGACCCGGCCCAAAAAAATACCGCCTAAACCGGCAATTCTCAATCCTGCTATTTCCGTGACCTTCAAGTGCAAACCGTTATCAGCCAACGCTGAATCAAACAAATGCTTATGCTTGCTGGGCGTTTCAAAATCATGGTTCCCTGCAATCCACCAGATTTGAGTTAAGCCGACAATTTCCTGCAAATAGACTTCCAAGGGCATATCCAAATCATAATCCCCCAATAACACAACGGCTTCCGGTTTGTATTCATGCACTGCCGCTATCAACGGTTTGAAATTCCCATGCGGATCGCCTGCAAATAAAATCTTGTTCTGTGGGTTCACATTGTGACTCCTGTTAACTGGAACCTGACCCTTATGATAAAAAACAACGTTTTATTTGCGTTGCTCCACGCGGGTTTAAAATTTCTCCCGATTATAGACAAAAGTCGTCTTGATTAATATCAGACAGTTAAATGTAAGTGGTATCGATTAAGATTTGCGGATCGGATTTTCTCGCTTCCATGTGCTTTATACACAAATTTGCACCGGCATGAATGTCGCTATTCAGCATCATGAACGGTAACTTTCGAATCTCGTACGTTGCTTAAAAGCGCCGGATGTCTGTGAAACCCTCACACCACGGACAGAATGACGAGCGTAGATGTCTCATAGACACTTGTGTATAAGAATATGCACTGCAAAGGAATACAGTGCCGGCGCGGCTAGCTGAAAAAAGAATAGGGTTTAAGATTTAGACATCTGGAAAAAACGGACTTAATCGCATCGGAGAACAAAAACCGGCAGAACCTCAATGTCGCGCAGAAAATGGAAGTAAATAAGCGACAAATTTGATGTCTCGGTAAAAACACCCCCTTAGCAAGAGAGTGTTTTCAACTTATAAATTTTTCTATATACAGCTTAATCGGCCAAGCGCTTGCCAATACGGTAGTAGGCATCTTTAAGTTCTTCACCGACTATTTTGGCCTTGGCAATAAACTCTTCTGAAGTTTCCACCGAATCATCCGCTATTTCAGCGGCTTTGATTTTTAAACTGCGCCATTGTTTTTCGGCTTCTTCAAATTCTTGTTTGGCCTCCATAGAAGCCAGATGCAGTTTTAAATTGATTTCATCGCGTTCTACTTGCAGCTTAACTAATAAATTCTCAAAATCTTCTTTTATTGACATGACTCACCTCATTTTTATCGCGCATTGATTAACTTAAAAAACCAGTTGATATTACTTAATCATTTGCAGTATAGGGAAACAAATCCCTGCAATCAATACGTAATACCACCAGTCCGACCGGACAACTGTCATACCAAACACCTTACATTACCTACGCTTCAGGTATTTTTTTACTTTTGATTTAACAAAACTGTAAACATTAACTGGTATAGTATTACGATAGTATTACGGGCACGAAAGTGCCCTGATATCACCTTCCATAGACAAAAAATCTTATGACTCACGAACTTTTATTATTACGACATGCCAAATCAGATTGGTCGGTTGATATGGATGATTTTTCCCGCCCGCTCAATAAACGCGGTCGGCGCGCCGCCAAGCGGGTGGGACGCTGGCTGCATGAGCAGCACTTGATACCCGATACCATACTCAGCTCTCCGGCTACGCGTGCACTGACAACGGCGCAGCGGGTTTGCAGGCAGTTGGACATAGACGAGTCGGCCATTGTCTGCGACTCGCGCATTTATCAAGCAGACGTCCTGACTTTGCTTGCGGTACTAAAATCCCGCCACCAAGATCAACGCGTGCTGCTGGTCGGCCATAACCCTGGCTTGGAAGACTTGTTATTAAAATTAACCTCCCATTCGGCTCCGTTATCGGCTAACGGGAAATATCTGCCTACCGCCGCTTTAGCCCAACTCACTTTCAAAGGCGCTTGGACAGAACTGTCCGAAGGTGCCGCCACATTAGTCACGCTGATTCGTCCGGATAGCCTGCCTGAATAATAAAAAAGAGAATATATTCATGTTACGACTATTCAATATCGACAAGGGTCGGCTCAAAGAACAAACGCCGCATCACAATCAACTCAAGCAGGCAGTGGCTAAAGCCGCCTGGATAGATGCCCACGATGCCAGCGACAGTGAGCGGGCGCTACTACAAGCCTTTTTGCGTACGGAGTTGCCAGAGTCGGATGATGTGGAAGAAATCGAGTCTTCGGCGCGTTACTTTACCGACAACACCGGCATTCATGTACGCTCTTTGTTTCTTGCTCAAAGTGAAGGTCGGCACAGCACAGCGACCGTCGCCTTTATCTTGCAAAACGACCGCTTAATTACCCTGCGCGATGGTGCCTTGGCCGATTTCCGCCTGCTACGGATGCGCGCCCGGCGCGGGCAGGTAGAGGCGCATTCACCACAGGAATTGCTGGTGCTGATGTTTGAACAAAAAGTGGAAAATCTCGCCGATGCGCTGGAAGATATTCATCGTAAACTGGAAGATGTCAGTTATCTGGTACTGGAAGAAATTGATTCCGATCTTGAAAACGCCATTGATCAGCTGGCTCAATTGGAAGACAGCAATGGTAAAATTCGACTATGCCTGATGGATACACAACGCTCCATATCCTTTCTGCAACGGCATTTGCGCAATCAACCCGAATTGCAGGAAACGGCGCGGGAAATCATGCGCGACGTAGACACCTTAATGTCGCATACCACTTTCCTGTTCGATAAAATCAATTTCTTGATGGACTCGACCCAGGGCTTTATCAACATTGCCCAGAACAAGATCATTAAAATTTTTTCCATTGCCGCCGTGGTATTTCTGCCTCCTACCCTGGTAGCCAGCATTTACGGCATGAATTTTCGCTTTATGCCGGAGCTCAGTTTGCGCCTGGGTTATCCCGGCGCACTGGGCTTAATGCTGCTGGCGGGGATTGCACCTTATTGGTTTTTTAAACGGAAAGGCTGGTTGTGAGTTAGGTGTTACTCATCCACCGCGGCAACCTACACGGCTGCTGCGTAATGATTATGTTAGAATAGCGAATTTGAGCCGGCTCCCTTTATATTCAACACTATTAACCGAGAAAATCCGTCATGACCAAAGAGCCATTTTTTCGTCTCAATCAAGAGCCTGATGCCCTGAGCGGCTTTTCCCGTACCGTCGCGGAAATTGAATGGCTACTGCTGGTCTTGATGTTGTTCTATCTGGTGGTGGGCCATACCGAGGAAAGCGTTAAAATCTTTTTATTAGGCGGCCTCTGCGCTTTCGCAGGCTTCGTTATGGCATTTCATTACCTCAACTTTTTTACCCAAGCCAACATTTGGAAACTAGCCTTAGAAACGTGGGTCATGATCTTGTTGATCACCTGGTTCGTTTGGCACACCGGACGCCAAGACAGCCTGCTGCTTAACTTGTACTTTCTACCCATCATCACCAGCGCCCTGGCTTTAGGCAAGCTAACGACATTATTGGAAGTGCTATTAATCGGCAGTTGTTATCTGTATTTGGGCAAAAGCGGCCTACCTGGCGGCGAGTTCTTTTCCCTAAGCCAAGGCAGCGTCCTGTTGATGTGGCTATTTCCTATGTTACTGGTGGGTTACATCACCACCATGTTGTCTAACGACATCTACCACGCTTTCAGCCGCATCAAAACCACCGCGCAAACCGATGAATTAACCAGTCTCTACAACCGCCGCGCCTTCATGGAACTATTGGAAAAACAATTGCAACAAGCCCGGCGCGGTGGACATACTTTCAGTCTATTACTGGGAGATTGCGATAACTTAAAAATCGTCAATGACCAATACGGTCACGAAGCAGGTAACCTGTTGTTGCAAACTATCGCCGACAACTTCCGTCACTGCTTAAGAGGCTGCGACACCGCAGCCCGCTACGGGGGCGACGAATTCACCGTATTACTGCCGGACACCACCATAGAAACGGCAGAACTGGTGGCAAAGCGCATCAAGGAAACATTGGTCGCAAGCTGTTTCAACTACCGAAACAACGCCATCACCACCGATATCAGCATCGGCATTGCCACCTATCCACAACACGGCGACACCGCGGAAGCATTGCTACATCATGCCGACCAAGTCATGTATGCCAACAAGCGTGAAAGTAAAAATCAAGTTGCCACACAGGTCGCGATCTGATAAATCTTCAGTTGGGCATCGCCCTTTTCGCTACCCAAACCGTTGGCATTCGTAAATGGTGCGCGATGCACAGCCTACCCCATGCGAAACAATTCCTTAACCAATAGCTCAATGCCCCAAGTTACCATTAAACCCAAAACAAGCACTGCCAATGATGTCGTCATTATATTGAGATTGTTCGGTGTAAATCTATTCATGACGATTAACCCTTGATAATTAATTCAAAGGGTTATTCTGATTAAGCCATGTGAAAGCTTGATGACATCTCTATTAAGTTTCTATGACACAGCCAACCGAGCAGCTTAATTGTCCCTGGAAAATCTCTTTTAAATTAAAAAATCAGGCTTTGGCATTTGTTTTTCAAGCTTCATAAAGTATCATTGTTTCCTGCAAATATGACATATCGCGAGTACGGGCGTTACTTCCCGTTCCATTTCACTTTAAGCCCCGTTGCCAGATAATTCGCAAATTTAAACCAAAAGAGCACTTAATGAATAAATCGATGAAGTTTGTTGTTTCTTATCCTCAAACTAACTGGGACTATGTAAAATTTAGGCTAAACAGAATAATCAGAGGCGCCGACCGCTCTAATGATGTCTTTAGCGGTTTACCTGGGGGAAAAATTGAACTATTTGAACACAATGGCAAGCTAGGCGGAATGAAATCACTGGCGAGTTATCATCCGGTCAAACCTTTTGGCATGCAATATGTTGCCGGCGAAGGCTTGTATTTTATTACCGGATTACCCTGCTGTAAGGACGGCGTCGCCGGGGATGAGCATATCGCCAGAATCAATGATAAAGGCGAGATCGATCTGGAAATACGCAGCCCATTACTCACCCAAGTCCGTTCATTGCGCCGGACCGAAAAGGGTTTATTAGTGACTGCCAGCGGCATTGATGCTTTATTGGAGTTCGATTTAAACGGCAACCTTATCTGGTCATGGTGGGCTACTGAACAGGGTTACGATCAGGCCCATGGCGGCGGCACGCGTGTCATTGATAAGCAACAGGATCATCGACTTAAGAATTATCCCGGCCGGTTACAAACAACCCATCTTAACTCTGCCATTGTCGACCCTTATGATCCGACAAAAATCCTGACTATTTTATTTTATCAAGGAGTGGTCGCCAGAATCGACAGAGAGACGTTAAAGCTTGATATTGTCATCAGAGACTTGAATGGCGCACACCATATTCGCCCTCATTCCACTGGCTATATGTTATCGAATTCACGCAAAGGTGAAGTGTTGTTGTTTGATAAAAACTTTACTCTTCAAAAAAAGATTCCCGGCACGAGCCGGTTTTATCCGGTTAAATGGGTTCAGGATGCGATTGAAACTCCATTTGGCACCTATTTGATAGCCGATTGTAATGCTTTTAAATTACGCGAACGCAATCAGGATGGCTTAGAAAAAAGCTATAACACGCGCATGCCTAACAGAATTTTCCAAATTGAACCGGTAGCTGACAGCTTTACTTTTCCTACAGGAATGTAGGAAAACATTTTCGGCCTCATTTAATACAAAAATCCCCTGCACATCGATTTACCTCAACGGTAATATGCGACAATTTACTGATGCCTCCGTAACGGAACCCTTTTAATAGCTCCTTATAATATTCCGGCGCTTTGGGATCATGCGACACTATCGAGACGATTATCGCAAAGTGCCCGGGGCCTACCCGCCAGATATGCAGGTCTGAAATGCGATTGTCTGCGTCGCTTTCTATTCTTTCCTTTATCGCCAATTTATATTTCAACGCTATGCTTTCATCCAGTAAAACCGGACTGGTCTCTCTCATCAAAGAATAGGACCATTGCATGATAATCAGCGCACCCACTATACCCATAACCGGATCCAGCCAGTTCCAGCCATAATATTTACCCAATACCAGTGCGATAATGGCCAGCACTGAAGTCAACGCATCGGCAAGCACATGCAGATAAGCCGCTTTGAGATTATGGTCATGGTGGTCATGGTGGTCATTATGATCATGTCCATGATGATCTTTGAGCAGCAGCGCACTAATCAAATTAATCAACAAGCCGAAGCCTGCAACAGCGATAGCTTCATTAAAATGGATGAGCTGCGGATGAACGATGCGTTGCCCCGATTCGATCAACATGATCAGAGCCACAACGCCCAAGACAACAGAACTGGTGTATCCCCCTAAAACGCCCACTTTTCCAGAGCTAAACGCAAAGGTCTGGTCATGCGCGTGAACTCGGGAATAGCGATAAGCAACCAGGGTGATCATGAACGCGGCAACATGTGTGCCCATGTGCCAGCCATCGGCCAGCAGCGCCATCGAGCCAAACAGAATACCTGCCGCTATTTCCAGCAACATGGTTAAAAAAGTGAGTATCAGAACCAGCTTGGTTCGCCGCTCCCCTTTCCTATTAATGACTGAAAAATCGTGCTCGTGTTTCAGACGATCTAATGTGTGCGCATGCATTCCAAACCCTGTTTTTCTATTCGTTAAAACAATCAGTCCTGAACAGAATAGTGTGCTGCGCCTATTTCTCTGGTCAGGCCGTCATGATGACGGAAATTCTATTTTATAGAATAACCATCGCTTTTGATAAGAATTATTTGGCAGGATCTGATCGCAAAATCAAACTGACAGGCATAAAAAAAGGGTTATCATTCTGATAACCCTTCTATTAATGGCGTCCCCAGGGGGGTTCGAACCCCCGTTACCGCCGTGAAAGGGCGGTGTCCTAGGCCACTAGACGATGGGGACTAAACTGGTTTAGTCAGCCTATACTCAACTGTACATCAACTTACTTATTTATGCTTCGAACAGCACAAAAAGCAAAACTATAAAAAAAGGCCTATGCTTATAGGCCTTAATATAATGGCGTCCCCAGGGGGGTTCGAACCCCCGTTACCGCCGTGAAAGGGCGGTGTCCTAGGCCACTAGACGATGGGGACTAGAACTGATCAACTATTGGTGGAGCCAAGCGGGATCGAACCGCTGACCTCAACACTGCCAGTGTTGCGCTCTCCCAATTGAGCTATGGCCCCTAAGTTGAGAACCGGCATTGTACATTAATTATCCATCCTGTCCAATACTAATTTAAATTATTTATATGATTTATGGCTCGCCGTATTCTCGCCAAAGTCTTTTCTTTGCCCAGCAATGACAAGGTAATATCAATCGCCGGCGAAACCGCTGAACCGCAAACGGCAACACGTAACGGCTGAGCAACCTTACCCAGACCCAGCGCCATGGTTTCAGCCAGATTTAGTACAATCTGATGCAGCGCCTCACCCTGCCATTCTGTTACCTCAGTAAAGTCATCATGCAACCGCGCCAAAACCTCTGCCGCGGCTGGGGTAAAATTCTTTTTAGCCGCTTTTTCATCATAGGCGTCAAAATCCTTGTAAAAATAAACGCTGGCAGCCGCTATTTCAACCAGGGTCTTGCAGCGTTCGCGTTGCGCCTTGACCATATCGACAAGACTCGGCCCTTCGGTAGGGTCGATACCCAGTTCGCCCATGTGCCAGCTTAAATGACGCGCCACATGAGCAGGATCACCCGTCATAATGTAATGATGATTCAGCCATAACAGCTTTTCGGTGTTGAATGTCGATGCCGACACATTGACATTTTCCAACTCAAAATGTTCAATCATTTCATCAACAGAAAAAATCTCCTGATCGCCATGCGACCAACCCAGACGCACCAGATAATTCAACAAGGCTTCGGGCAAATAGCCGTCGTCACGAAACTGCATCACACTGACCGCACCGTGGCGCTTTGACAACCTGGCGCCATCAGAACCGAGAATCATCGGAAGATGCGCGTATTTGGGCAGTTTAGCACCCAGGGCTTGAAGAATATTCATCTGCCTGGGCGTGTTATTGATATGATCGTCGCCGCGTATCACATGCGTGACCTGCATATCCATGTCGTCAACCACCACCGTTAAGTTATAAGTCGGCGTGCCATCGCCCCTGGCGATAATCAAATCATCCAATTCCTTATTACCGACCACAATGTCACCTTTAATCAAGTCGGGAATGGTTACTACGCCATCGACAGGATTTTTAAAACGGATGACGGCTTCCCGATCATTCTTAGGCCCGACAACATCCCTGCACTTGCCGTTATAGCGCGGCTTTTCCTTATTAGCCATTTGCTCGGTACGCAACTGCTCCAGTTCGTCTTTACTGCAATAGCAGTAATAGGCATCGCCCTGATCCAGCAACTGCTGAATAATCTGCTTATACCGATCGAAATGATGGGTCTGATAAAACGGCCCTTCATCATATTCCAGTCCCAACCAGGTCATGCCTTCCAAAATGGCATCGACCGATTCCTGCGTGGACCGTTCCAGATCGGTATCCTCGATCCGTAAAATAAACTTTCCGCCATGCTTGCGTGCATAAAGCCAGGAAAACAAAGCAGTGCGGGCACCGCCTACATGCAGATAACCCGTTGGACTCGGGGCAAAACGTGTTTTTATACTCATTTGATATTATTTCGTCAGTAAAATTCTGTTAGCGTATTCTTTCGGGATTTGCTTGGAGGCAGTCAAGCGCATCACTTGATAATTAAAAGCAATCGCTCCCTTGGCGGCGGCATTCTTGCCCAAAATAGCCAATGAAGGGCCATGCCCTTGGGCGGCGGCTTTTTGGTACCACGCTGTCGCCATTTTAACATCGTTTTTCACACCGATGCCCCGGTCGTATAGCGCCGCCATAACCACTTCAGCCTCAATAACGCCTTGATTTGCAGATTTTAACATCCATTCGGCGGCTTTTTGCTCATCTATTTCAACGCCGTTACGACCTAATAAATACATCGCCCCCAATTTAGCTTGAGCCATTGCATTGCCTTGCATTGCGGCTTGTCGGACATCATCCTGCAGTGCTTGTTGTTCCGCCTGCACACCCGGGCCAAGTAACAATAACAAAGCTAACATGATTAATTTGAACATCAATGGAACCCCCTTTTTCTTTAATTGAAAAACCCGCATTATTTCACGCCGAGAGCTAAAGATACATTACCCCAGAAAACCAGCTGCCTTTGAAGGCTAATATTAATTGATGTTACAGATAGCAACTACCTGCGTATTATCCACCCCACGTAGTGATGAAAGCGCTTGCATTCAACAATGAGATTGATGAATGCAAGCCGGGGATATAAGTTTTCCGCACCAACATCCCATCGATTTTCTGGTACTTTCGTGGATCGCGCCTTGCTATTGACCCGAATTTAACCAATCATTTTTTTCAATAAGTATTTCCACCGATTTTATAAGTAGTCTATTTCCTATATCCTGGAGCCGGTAACCATCCCAAGTGATTGTTTTAGGCTTACCTGTTCAATTTAACGCCAATGGCTGCTGGATAACATCCTGTTATCTTAAACGATTTGGTAACCAGGAGATATTCCATGAAAAAAACATTTATCATTGCAGCCGCTATTGCCAGCGCACTTCTATCGGGCTGCGCTTCGCAACCGCTGAGCACTTTCAATGTATTTCACCCGGCAGAGCTGAATGGTTTGGTCGCCTCAGGACAGTATGTTCAAAAAACCGATAATTTCTTTGTCCTCAATGATTCCTCATCATCAATGGCCGAAACTTATCGTGGCCTAGGCTATCCGGCCCAGTCCTCCCCTACCAAACTCTCCGTTGAAAAAGAAATCCTGAACAGAATAAACCTGACCCTTCCCGATCTAAAAATGACTTCAAGCATTCGCAGCTTTGGTTTCGGCCCCTGCCTGGAATGGGGATTCACCCGGCTTAACCAAGCTCCAACCCCCTACTCAAAATCATCATTCGGTAGCGGTATCGATACATTGACCTGCGCAAGCGGCGGCTCACCGATGATTAACGGAATTGAGGGAACAGCCAACGATTTATCAAACACAACCGGCAACATCGCCGTTTTGATCCTCAGCGATGGCTATGGACTGGACGCTAATCCTTATGCCGCAGTTCAATCCCTGAAGCAACAGTATGGCGACAGATTATGCGTTTATACCGTCTGGGTAGGCAATAAAAAAGACAATCAAGGTCAAATCGTATTAAATAACCTCTCCAACATGGGCGGCTGCGGATTTAGCACCACGGCTGATCGGATTTCCAGTACCGCCGACATGGCCAAATTTGTACAAAGCGTTTTTCTAAAATCCGGCACACCACCGGTTGCCGACTGCTTAATGCTCGATGATGATGCCGACGGCGTTAATAATTGCGATGACAGATGCCCGGACACCTTAAAAGGCGCTCACGTTAACCCATTCGGCTGCTGGATTGTTGATATAAAATTCGACAACGATAAGAGCGACATCAAACCCTATTACTATGCTGAACTCGATAATGCCGTTAACGTCATCAAACACAATCCCGGCATCAATATTGAAGTACAAGGCCACACCAGCAGCACCGGCACTGCGGCATACAACCAAGCATTATCCGAACGCCGCGCACTGGCGGTTAAAAACTATTTAAGCGACAAATACGTCCATGCAGACACCGCATTGACCGCTCGCGGATACGGCTTAACCCAACCCGTCGACACCAATGAAACCGAAGCAGGTCGGGCCAACAACCGCAGAGTGGAACTGAAAGTGCTTAAGTAAGGTTAACGGATACAGACAAACCGAAAACGCTCCAGAGTTTCCGCATACCAAAAAGGGCGGGTTAGTTACCCGCCCTTTTTTATCTACGCCACATCGACGATTTGATTCGGACAGCCTCTCAGGAGAGTTACAGATCCAAATCTACAAGCTTAACTCCAGCAATTTCCTTGTCCGTCACTAATGCACTACAAATGCCCTGCCCTAAAGCTATATCCCGCACCTGCCACATTGCAGCCTGGCCGCAATTAACCGGGACCCTTAAAAACCCAGCCTGGTTTTCAGGATTAACCACACAATGATTTAACCCTAAGCCGATACCGCGCCCGGTGGCTTTAACGAAAGCCTCTTTACGCGTCCAGAAGCGATAAAACTCGACTGTTTTTTGAACTTCCGGCAGCCGGCTCCAATAAGCTATTTCTTCTTCGGCAAAACATTTATCGACCAGCGCGGCAAGACTGGCTCTGGGTTTACAGCACTCCACATCCACACCTAACTGACAATTCCAGCCTACGGCAATCACCATCGTATTTGCTGAATGGGACAGATTGAACGCCAGTTCAGGATTATCGGCAAGATAGGGTTTGCCGTGTTCGGCTTTTTTTATACTGATCTTTTCCGGCGCCACGTTAAGCGTTTGGGCTAAAACATTTCTTAAGCGACCATGCACTTCGACGTAGCGTTTGCGCAGCCAATCGTGTTTGAATTTTTCGGCTTGAGCCTGCTCGGCTGCATCGAGAACGCGCCAGCAGCTTTGGTAATGCTCATCATCGGCAACAATATTGCCATGCCATATTTGGATAATGTCGGCATTCATAATCCTGATGTTTTCACTGATTTTCTCATTCCCATGCACCATGTCACTGTGCCATTAAGTTAAGCCGAAAGTCGTTATGGTCGAATGTTGTGGGCGCGAATAAATTCGCGCCCACAATATAAACTTAATGCCCAACAACAGCCCAGCCCTCGCCCCGACGATCACTGGCCGCAATCAATTGACCCGTGGTTTTATTCCACTGTACCGCCTGCATATTGCCATAGTGGTAACGCGCTACTTTCAGCTGATGCCCCATTGCGGCAAGCCGGGTTTGCTCATCCGCCGTCAGTGCGCCTTGTTCATATTCAATCACATCCGGCATAAATTGATGATGAAAACGCGGCACTTGCACCCATGAGTCCGGCTCATGGCCTTTGGCAAAATCCAGCGCGGCTAACAGCACCATCGAAATAATTCGACTGCCGCCCGGCGTTCCCAACACCGCGACATGATGCCCGTCATCAAGAAAAGTGGGCGTCATACTGGACAACATACGCTTGCCCGGCGCAATCGCGTTGGCGATACCGCCTACCAGCCCGTAACCGTTCATAGCGCCTGGCAGACTGGCAAAATCATCCATATGATCGTTCAGCAATACGCCGGTTCCAGGCGCCACCAAACCCGCACCAAAAGGAAAGTTAATGCTTAAGGTTGCGGCAACCCGATTGCCTTGTTCATCAATAATCGAAAAATGGCTGGTGTTGACGCCCTCTGGCTGCGGTTGAATTTCTCCTGACAGCATGCCGCTGGGCAACGCTTTATCGAGTCGCAGACTGCTGCGCAATCCGGCCGCATAATCCTCGTTTAACAAGCGCTTAACCGGCATGTCGATAAAGTCCGAATCGCCCAGATACAAGGTCCGATCATGATAAGCACGGCGCATGGCCTCGACGATAAGATGCTTTCGGGTTGGCTCATCGGCCTGCGTCAAATCATAACCGGACAGAATATTCAGTGCTTCAATCAACACGATACCGCCGGATGACGACGGCGCGGCGCTGGTGATTTTTATGCCGCGATAATTCCCCGTTACCGGCTCCCGCTCGACAATCTGATAAGACGCCAGATCCTGTTTTGTCCAGATGCCGCCCGCCTTGTTGACGCCTGCCACCAGCTTATCGGCTACTTCGCCGCGATAAAATCCATCCCGTCCCGAATCAGCCAATTGCCTTAAGGTATGAGCCAAGTCTTTTTGCCGGAGTATTGAATAAGGCTCGGGAATATCGCCGTCGTTAAGAAATATCCGTGCAGTCTGCGGGTGTTTTTTGATCAGCCCGGCCCTGAACTTGAGTAGCTTTCGATGTCTTTCACCGATGGCGAAACCGCTTTGTGCCGCCCTTATCGCAGGTTGCAGACTTTCCGCCAACGGCAAGCGTCCGTATTTTTCCGACAAATGCGCCAGAGCCGCAGGCAGTCCGGGGATCGCAGCCGCTAACGCGCCATCGAGCGATAAACGGGGAATCACCTTGCTGGCCTTATCCAAAAACATCGTCTGATGAGCCGCCAACGGCGCTTTTTCGCGCCCGTCGATCATGGTTTCAAAACCGTCCTGCTCCCTGTGCAACAACCAGTACCCGCCACCGCCCAGCCCAGAACCGGAGGGTTCAACCACTGCCAATGTTGCACTGACCGCCACGGCCGCATCAAAAACATTGCCGCCTTTATCCAAAACCTCAAAACCGGCTGCCGTCGCCAGAGGATGCGCACTGGCAATTGCAGCACGGGTTGGATCCGCATAAACCTGCGCAATCCCAAAAACGGTTGTTATAAGGAGTACGACACAATATTTCTTAAACATCTTTTCCTCAGATTAAATTTAGTTGATGCAATTAAACCACATTTGCAGGGTCTCGTTAGCTTGATGCTCAACTGATTTTTTAGGATGCTCAATAAAGCCAGGGCATTAGGTGTTCGTACTAATATTTTTTTTTATTTTCCTATTTAGAATACATAGTGTTGATTGTGTTTCATAAATAACTCAAAGGGCGATCCTTATCCATCATATAAAGAGGTGAAAAATGGCTGTAACTGCTAAAAAAACTAAAGCAACTAAAGCGACTAAAAATCAAGAAGTTTCAACGTCTGACGAAGACCGCTCAACGATATGTCTTCCCGATCGTGACGCCAAGATTGCTGAAATAGCCTATCTCAAGGCCGAAAACAGGGATTTTTCACCAGGCTATGAACTTGAAGACTGGCTTGAGGCCGAACGGGAATTTTTGCTGTAACAATACAACAAGATACAAGTCGCGATGCCTCGTTAGACTACTATTTTACAATCAATTTACCGGAGTAAATCATGTCAAATAAAGAGATAGATACCACAAAAAAAAGTTCTGAATTATCACCCAAAACATCGCTAGGCGGACTGGTGTCGTTCAATGAATTTGATAATTTTTTTGATGATTTCCTCTCCCGCAGATGGCCACGCTTGCTGGACTGGAATGTACCTACCCTGCCGGAAATCAGCATTCCAAAAGTCGATATTCTTGATCACGACAATGAAATAGAAGTTCAGGCGGCATTGCCAGGCGTTAAAAAAGAAAACCTGGAGATATCCATTAACAACCAGACCATTACCATCCGCTCTTCCACCAAGGTGGAAAAAAAGGAAGAGGAAAAAGGCAAATATTTTCGCCGCGAAATATCGCATGGCGAGTTTCAGCGCACCCTGTCCTTACCCGACAATGTCGATGGCGACAAGGCAAAAGCATCGTTCAAAGATGGCATATTGAAAGTGACCATTCCCAAAACCGAAAAGAGCAAGCGCAAAAGCATTGAAATCAGTTAGTCCCGCAAATCGGAAACACCGGTTTAGCGGAAGCTGAAACCGGCGTTTCCCGCCTCTTCCGAAACATTGAAAGCGGATAAATACGAATAACAAGGCTTAAAACGACCTTGCCACACCGGCATTTTCTCCTGGAGAAAACCAATGAAAAATGAAACCATTGCCGCTTTAGCCGCTGCCCTAGTGATTGTTCTGGGAATACAAGCTTATATGACCTATCGACTGAATGACCGGCTTAATAAGCTGACCGAGCCGTATAGTCAGGCTGAAGATCCACGAACCAAACCATCGAGTCTTCCCAAGTCGGTTATGGATGACGAATTCTTTAAGGGACGGACCTGGAATCCTTATGCGGAAATCCAGCACATGCAAAATCAAATGGAACGGATGTTCGATAATTCATTTTCGCGTTTTCATATGAAAACCCCTTTAGGCAATTTAAGCGCTGCACCTGACGTGGATTTACAGGAAAAGTCGGATCGTTATATTGTGACGGTGAATGCGCCCGGTGCCGATGAATCATCCATGGATGTAAAACTGGAAGATCAGGTCTTGCGCATTTCCATTAAAACCGAGCATGCAAAGGATGAAACGGATGATAAAAATGGTAGCTACCAATACCGGGAGCGTTTCGTCGGTCAATTCCAACGGGCATTAACCCTACCTGGCCCTATCAACGCGGCCAAAATGACAACCGAATACCATAAAGGTGTGCTGACCATTACGATTCCCAAGGCATAGTTTTTAGCCCCTGATAATTTCACTTGATATAGCAGGCTTCACGATGATGCGAATTTTTCTTTTTCTGGCGACCAACGTCGCAATAATGGTTGTAATCAGTATTGTCTTTAGCCTGTTGGGCTTAACCGGTACTTTAGATGCACAGGGCATCAATATCGACCTTAACGCACTGCTGGTCATGTCGGCAATCATCGGCATGACCGGCTCGGTCATTTCCTTAGCCATGTCGAAGTGGTCGGCAAAACAGGCCATGGGCGTTCAGCTTATCGAGCAACCACGAAACCAAACCGAGCAATGGCTGCTGACTATTGTAGCTAAACAAGCCCAACAGGCGGGCATCGGCATGCCGGAAGTCGGTATTTTTCAGACGCCGGAAGCCAACGCCTTTGCTACCGGAATGAACCGGAACAGCGCATTGGTAGCTGTCAGTACCGGTTTGCTGCAACGCATGAGCAACGATGAGGTTGAAGCCGTGATCGGTCATGAAATCACTCATGTCGCGAATGGCGATATGGTGACAATGGCCTTGATGCAGGGCGTGGTAAACACCTTCGTTTACTTTTTTGCCAGCATCATCGGTCATGTGGTCGACCGCGTCATCCTCCAAAACGAACGGGGGCATGGCATGGGTTATTTTCTCGCACAGATGGTTGCGCAAATTGCCTTGGGGTTTCTTGCCTCACTACTGGTCATGTGGTTCTCGCGTTACCGGGAATTTAAAGCCGATGCCGGCGGCGCCAAGCTGGCCGGTCGGGGAAAAATGATCAGCGCTCTTCATGCCTTGCAACGTGAATACGAGCCGCAAGACCTGCCCGGGCAACTGGCGGCATTCGGTATTAACGGCAGGGGTGGCCTCAGCAAGTTGTTTATGAGCCATCCACCCTTGGAAGAGCGTATTGCGGCGTTACAAAATATCAGTTGAGATAAACAACATGATTCCAGTCAATGCTAAGCCATGCCGTAAAGCCGGTTAATCGGCATCAATGGATATCAGAAGCGGCTTATTACAAAGCCCTGGCCAGAAAATTTGAGTCCGGCAAAGAATTAGCCGACTGGTTAGAGGCTGAACTAGACTATTCTAATATGCTGATAGCCCTGTACATTTCTATTTTGGAAGAAGACGGGGCGATGACAATTTTTAGCTTGCAACAGTTGGGCAAGGTTTATCGGCATTCAAAATTCGGAGGATATTCTTTCAGAAATAGAACTGGTAGGGGCAATTCAATAATGCTACCGAACATTCAAATTTTAGATTCGTCAGAGGCTCGGGATATGTCTGTCGAGGAACGTGCATGAAACAACTTGCTCTTTTTTATTCCCTCGCCCGACAGCAGGACGGGGCATATTGTCCAGCCCAAAACATTTTGCGTTGGCTAAATGTAGCGGCCTAGATCTGACATCGCAGAAACGTTAGGAACGGGATTGCAAACGCCGTCCCGCTTGCAGGCAGCCTTGCATTTTTGTATTTCTTCAAAATAAAACCTGCTTAGGCAGCATTTAAAACCTGCCCCGAAACACCCCAACCGTCTCTAGCGCGGATCCTCTTAACGGGTTAAAGTGGCCAAAGTGATTTCTTTTCACCGATAGGAGGCTGTATCTTGATAGGCTATAAAAAGATAGTGGGAACAATATTTGCCGTAATGTTTCATGCTTTGTCGATTTTATTAATACTTATCGCAAGTTATAACTTTGTAGATTATGCGTTCAATCCTCAGGGAGAATTCATGTCAACGGTAATACATTCCATTAATACGTTTGTTATCGCCTTAGCTATGTTTGAACTTGGTGCTGGCATTAGTAAGGAATATTGTTCTTCAGATGAAGAAGAAAACACATACTCTAATATCAGAAGAATAATCACCCGATTTGTCGGAACAGTCTGCATTGCGCTTGTATTGGAAGCCCTGATAATGATTATAAAATATAGTGAGTTAGAATTGGCTGGCAATCTGTATTATCCGGTCAGCATACTTTTCGGCGGCAGTTTTTTGCTTGTGGCCCTCGGAGCGTTTCTTTGGTTGACGAAAGGACATAAAGAGTAAAATCTCTTCTTTGCTGTTTAAAAGCAACAGCGGATCAAGCAGCAGCATAAAGGGCAACGCATTGGGTCAACCCATGTTATACCGGATTCCAGTGGATATAATCGATATGCCTTTGAAAATCGGTGCCATCGTAAATCGCATACTCCCAAAATCGTCGTTGCCAAAGCCGATTCCGCCACGGGTGCGGGAGTTAACGACATTCCAGATGTACGCAGATCGCGTGTAAAGGGGGATTTTATCGCCCGCCAGCAACCCCGGGTTCCGCATGCTCCTTACAGCATTTGGAAAGGATATACGATGTGCATCGCTATAGCTCTTGGGAGCTACCCGGCTTCTGTTCAGCAATGTTCAAAAAACGGTTATTCCTTTTTTCTAAAAAATGTCGCTCAAGTTTTTGAACATAGGCATAGATTCCATATAGAACCCCTCCAGCTATTGGCAGTACAAAATACCAATGCTCTTTAGCAACACGCAATAAGCTTAATATCTCCTCACCATAGAAATAAGCAGGTGTTACGGTAATTGCGGCCCATACCCATGCGCTAAGAAGATTAATTAATGCAAATTTTCTTGCCGAATACTTGGTAATACCAATAGACATGGGAATGACAGTACGCAAACCATACATATAGCGCTGCATAAAAATAATGGGCCAACCATATTTTTTTAACAGCAAATGCGCAATGGCAAACTTACGCCGCTGCTTATGCAGTTTGCGCTGAATATAGCCTTTATTAAAGCGGCCAATGTAAAAATAGATTTGATCGCCAGTAAAACCACCCAGACCCGCCACAAAAATTGTCATACAGTATTGCATATCACCGGTATGGGACAGGATTCCCCCCATAATCAAGCCCATTTCCCCTTCGAATATGCTCCACAGAAACAAAATAATGTAACCGTACTCCTTAAGCCAACCAATAAATAATTCTTCCATAAAATCCTTAATTTCGTTGAGATACTGCTCTACGCCCATCATCCGAGTTAAAATCGCATACTTTTTAAGACCTTACCCATTGATTTTCAATGAGTTTTATTTTTTAAAGTTATACGTTTTCAAAGTCGGATGGAAGCAATTGTAACCCTGTTTACAGTCATCAAATTAAAAACTTCGTTTTCAATAATCTATAACAGATTGGACATGGATCGTGTAAGTTGCCATTACATAAAAATCAGACTTTTATCCTGAAGCAGCATCATAAACTGATTAATGGCTGCTTTCCAATCGCGTAAGGATATAGACCTTTTTCCAGTCGTTTTGAATCCTGTCCCGAACGTTTGATGCTGCCGTAACCTTGCCGGTAGATCCGGTTACGACTCCATGAACAGATATTTGCTCCTGCAATATCTGCATTCCCCACATCCCCGTGGGTTCTGCAGGAGGTAGAAAAATACAGGAGCAATTGCCAAGCGTAATATAATAACCTGACATTTTCTGCGTGAAGCATTGGGTTACGGCTAGCGCCTAACCCAACCTTGTATGATCAAAATTAATAAAATATTACCAAAGAGATCAAGTAAGCTTTAACCGTTTATTGGGAGGCCGTCCCAACCTGAGGACTGGTTTTTTGTTAACCAGAGCCTGCTGCGTAGATTGGCCCCCGCCGGAGCTACATATAGCCGGACGGGGCATGTTGCCCCGTTCGAACTATTTTACGTTGGTATGTGTAGCCGCTTAGCTCAGGCATCACAGAAACGTTAGAACTAGTGAATATGTACCTCACGTGACTTTACCGTATCGCTTCTGCGTAAAGTATAGCGATCTGACTTACCTGTCACCTTCGTTCCATCGCTGTTAAGCTGAATGAGCGTTCCTTCATTTTCAATACGATATTGCCGTAGGGTTGATTCCTTACGTGACGTTAAAACAACGGTATGGGTCTCATCATTCCAGCTATATTTTCCCTTTTCATAAAACTCTTTTGAGGATTCTTTTGCTGGCTGGGTCACCAGCAGATAATTGTTGTTTTGTTTTAACGACAGTGTCGCTTTAATTCCATCGCAATCGTTGCAAGGGAGATAACCGTAAAAAACGCCATGAAACTCCAGGCTCTTATCGACAGGGGTTAAATGGGTTGTGTGATCTGTATTTTGCTCATAGCTCTTTACACGCGCCCTAAGAAGTTTTTCTTGGTCTGCTTGGTCTGTCCCTGCCATTGCAATATTAGCAGGAAGCAGAATGCTGAAAAAAATCAACATCAGATTTTGTTTTAATTGTTTTTTTAATGTTTGCATATAAGTGCCTCTATTAATGTGTAATTTACCGTGAAGTGTCGGGTTAGCGATACCGTAACCTAACATGGCTTAACTAATTAAACATCCTATAAACCCCAGCCACCGCAAGCGCCCTGACCTTGCCAGCCAAAACCTCCATCCCCCTAACTTCTAAATCCCCCATCAAAACCCCGATCAACTGATCATCCTCAAACTTCAACAGCTCAACAAACAAAGCCCTCTCTCCCTGATCCGCGACCCAATACCCCGCTTCCAGATAACGATTCAACAGAAAATCCAGCTCCTTGGTCCCCCGCCGACATTGCCACTTTAATTGAGCCAGTTCGTCCATCAGCCCAACTTTCTCTGCACCAACAGTTTCTTGGTTTCGGCAATGGCCTTGGCCGGATTCAAGCCCTTAGGACAGGTATCGGTGCAATTCATAATCGTATGGCAACGGTACAATTTGAACGGATCTTCCAGTTCGTCCAGCCGCTCGCCGGTATTTTCGTCGCGGCTGTCGACCAGCCAGCGGTAGGCTTGCAGCAGCACCGCAGGGCCCAGGTAACGCTCGCTGTTCCACCAGTAACTGGGGCAACTGGTCGAGCAACAGGCGCACAGCACGCAGTCGTATAAGCCGTCCAGTTTTTCCCGGTCTTCTTTGCTTTGCAGGCGCTCGGAATCCGCAGGCGGCGGGGTTTGGGTTTCTATCCACGGCTTGATCGACGCGTATTGCGCATAAAAATGGGTCAGATCCGCCACCAGGTCTTTAACGACTGGCAAATGCGGCAACGGGTAGATTTTGATGGTACCGGGATAAGCATCGATGGCTTTGGTGCAGGCTAGACTGTTCCTACCGTTGATATTCATCGCGCAGGAGCCGCACACGCCTTCGCGACAGGATCGCCGGAAGGTCAGGCTGCTGTCGACTTCATTCTTGATTTTCAGGATCGCGTCCAGCACCATCGGGCCGCACTTATCCATGTCCAGTTCGAATGCATCGATGCGCGGGTTTTCGCCGGACTCGGGGTCCCAGCGATACACTTCAAAGCGGCGGATGTTGGTTGCTCCGGCTGGCGCTTTAAAGGTTTTGCCTTCGGTTAACACCGAGTTTTTAGGCAGGGTAAATTCAGCCATCAGTACACCCTCTCTTTTGGTGGAATTACGTCGACATCATCGGTTAATGTGTACATATGCACCGGCCGGTAATCGATTTTTACCTGATCGCCGTCCAGCCAGGTCAGCGTATGCTTCAGCCAGTTTTGGTCGTCGCGGCTCGGGTAATCTTCCCGTGCGTGGCCGCCCCGGCTCTCGGTGCGGTTGCCTGCGGCGTTAATCGCTACGGTGGCCTGGCTCAGCAAGTTATCCAGCTCCAGCGTTTCGACCAGGTCGGTATTCCAGATCAAGGACTTATCGACGACTCTGACATCGGCAAAGGTTTTTCTGACTTCCGCCATCGCGTTGATGCCTTCAGTCAAGGTGGAACCGGTTCTGAACACCGTCGCTTTAGTTTGCATGACTTTTTGCATGTCCAAACGGATATCGGAAGTCGAGCGACTGCCATTGGCATGGCGGATTTTATCGAAGCGGGCGATGGCTTTATTACAGGCAGTCTTGGCTAGTGGCTTTAATGCAGTGCCTGGTTTGATAAGCTCTGCGCAACGGATAGCAGCAGCACGACCAAACACCACAATATCCAGTAACGAGTTTGAGCCTAAGCGGTTGGCGCCATGCACGGATACGCAGGCCGCCTCGCCGATTGCCATCAAGCCCGGCACCACGGCATCAGGATCGTCGCCATTCAAGGTAACCACTTCGGCTTTATAATTGGTGGGGATGCCGCCCATGTTGTAATGCGCGGTCGGCAACACCGGGATCGGCTCTTTGGTGATGTCGACATTGGCAAAAATCCGCGAGGTTTCGGAAATACCCGGCAAGCGTTCGTGAATAATAGCCGGATCAAGATGTTCGATGTGCAGATAGAGATGATCTTTCAGTGGGCCTACGCCGCGACCTTCATTGATTTCAATGGTCATCGCGCGGCTGACCACATCGCGTGAAGCCAGGTCTTTGGCGGTTGGCGCATAGCGCTCCATGAAGCGCTCGCCCTCAGAGTTAGTCAGATAACCGCCCTCGCCTCTGACGCCTTCGGTAATCAAACAGCCTGCGCCGTAAATGCCGGTCGGGTGAAACTGGATAAACTCCATATCCTGTAACGGCAAACCGGCGCGTAATACCATCGCGTTACCGTCGCCGGTCACGGTATGCGCCGAGGTGCAGGAAAAAAAGGTACGCCCATAACCGCCGGTCGCCAATACAGTCATATGGGATTTGAACAAATGCAGCGAGCCGTCATCCAGACACCAGGCCAAAATACCGCGACATTCTCCATCCTCCATGATCAAGTCCAGCGCAATGTATTCGACGAAGAATTCGGCCTTATGTTTTAACGACTGCTGGTACAAGGTATGCAAAATCGCATGACCGGTCTTATCGGCCGCCGCGCAAGTACGTTGTGCGGTGCCTTTGCCGTAATGCGTGGTCATGCCGCCGAAGGCGCGCTGGTAGATTTTGCCGTCGGCGGTGCGCGAAAACGGCACGCCGTAATGCTCCAGTTCGATAACTGCAGCCATGGCTTCGCGGCACATGTATTCAATCGCGTCCTGATCGCCCAGCCAGTCGGAGCCTTTGACGGTGTCGTACATGTGAAAGCGCCAGTCGTCTTCGCCCATATTGCCCAGAGCCGCGCTGATGCCGCCTTGCGCGGCGACGGTATGGCTGCGGGTGGGAAATACTTTGGTGATGCAGGCGGTTTTCAGGCCTTTTTCGGCCATGCCCAAGGTAGCGCGAAGTCCAGCGCCGCCAGCGCCAACCACAACCACATCGTAAGCATGTTCAATAATTTTATAATCTGCAGACATGAGTTACCCTATCGATACAATGCGAAACACAGCCAGCAAAGCCGCAATCGCCAAAAACAAGAAAGCCAGATTGACAGCCCAGATTGAAATAATCTTGGGGTCTTCGGCGGCGACATAATCTTCAATCACCACCTGCAAACCCAAGGCGGCATGATAGAAAACGGCGATGATCCACGCCACGATGCAGACGCTATTAACAGGCGATGCCAACCAGTCTACGGTTTGTTGATAAGGGGCCGTCACGCTCAAACCCAGAAAATAGATTAACCAAAAAGACAACGGAATCAGCGCTACGGCGGTGACGCGCTGCATCCACCAGTGAGCCGTTCCGCTCTTGGCAGAACCCAAGCCCTTAGCCCTGGATAAAGGCGTTCTATAGTCCATAATACCCCCACGCAAAAGTCATTAAAGTCAGCGCCAATGATGCCGCCAGCTCAATCATCGCGTAGCGGTTTAGCGTATCCAGTTCAAAGCTGTTGCCGGAATCCCAAATCAAATGGCGAACGCCATGGCACAGGTGAAAAAACAATGCATAAATAAAGCCCCAGCAGACCAGTTTGAACAACCATAGATTCATGACGGCCTGCATTACCGTATAGGAATCTTCGCCGCCTGCCAGCGCCGAAATGACATAAACGAATAGGATCAAACCGGCTGAGAGCATAATGCCGGTGATTCGGTGGGCGATAGAAATAATGCCGGTTAAAGGCAGCTTGTAGACTTGCAAATGCGGGGATGTGGGCCTGTTGGTATTTATCGCCATAATATTATCCGGTTGTTGTGTTTATCCAATGATCTTCCAAATCAAAAGCCGATGCAATAGCCGGTAATATCGGCTTATCATGTTGTATCACATATTACTGGCGCCCGCTAAGCTAATAAACCGGCATTGGTAGCCTGTTACACTGAAATTTTGCGCTATTGCTGGGTGATGCCTGACCGGAACCGCAAAACAACCAGAGCAAGTTTTGAACTCCAAAACCACAATACCGTATTTAGCAAAAAGGGCATTCATTGTTTCTCTACAACCTTACTCTACAACAGATATATGGCGATAGGATCGCCGTATTTGAAAACTTGCTGAATTATAAGACTCGCTTTGCTGCTTTCTGCAAACCGGCCACACCACTCGCAATTAAACTGTGTTATTTAACACACTAAAATAGGTCATATGACACTCTTTTGCTTTTTAAAGAACATCTAGCTCGCTGAAATATTCTTACCGGCCCTGAATTTACTGGCCTCACGGAATGGTAACAATATCTGGCACAATAACTGCTTTTTATTGAATCCTGATTACAATTAATATTTCTAATCCAGCTGTTTTGGGGCTTTTTAACTGTACAGACCGCGATTCCACTCACTTTACTGGGCCTTACCAATGTCTTTTGTTACTATAGTAGAATGTTGTTATGTTTTAAAAAGATAAGCCACCATTATCTATTTATACTGTTCCAGCCTAGTCAGCTAAAGATTTTTGCAGTATCGCCACAGAACTTAAATAATAAATATAAAGGATAGCCATGATCCACCCGAAAAAAATACCGCTTACGCTGGCTTTAAGCTCTGCGTTTGCTATCTACAGCGGCACTGCTATGGCCGACCACGGCTCACTGGGTTTCGGGATTGGCACCGCATCGCCGATTATCACTCAAACCGGGGTCACACTACCCAGTGGCGTATGGGCTGGCGGCCTGATCACCCAATTTGTGAGCATCGACAACGCTTCTGATGCCACCTTACTCGACGTCAAGAATAATGCGATTGATGATGCCCATGGCGATATTCACAGTGTTAAATCTTTTTTTCAGCCTTCGCTTTTTGCCGCTTATGGCCTTACCGATGACTTGACACTGGGTGTCAGACTTCCTTATGTACTGCGTTTCGGTTTAAGCTCACCGGGTCACGCACACCACGACGGCGATCCTGTCGATGAAGTCAATAACCAGGGCGACTCTAACGGTATTGGCGACGCATCCTTCTTTGGCCAATATCGTTTTTTCCACAGTGCCGATAACTTAAACCATGCTTCGCTGGTCATCGGCCTAAAAACCCCGACCGGTGCCACCGGAATACAGGATAATCAAGGCACCAATTTTGAGACCCACTCTCAGCCCGGCAGCGGCTCCTGGGACCCTTCATTTGGGCTTTCTTTCACCCGCGCCATGGGACAGTTTTCTTTTGATACTAGCGCCCTTTACACAGTAACAACCAAAGGCACGCAGGGAACTGACCTTGGCGATCTTTTCGGTTATAACTTTGCGCTGTCTTACGCCTTTGGGGCACCTGCTCGCAACAACCTGTTCTCATCCAGCAATAATGCTCCATGGACGGCTGTTCTGGAGCTTAACGGCGAGTGGCAGGATCGACAAAAAACAGATGGACAGAATGATCCGAATTCAGGAACCCATACTGTTTACATCTCACCGGGCATCCGGTACTCCGGCGGAAAAAGCTGGAACACCGCCCTTTCGGTAGGTGCGCCAATAGTGACGGACCACAACGGATTTCAGACAGACCCTGAGTACCGGATTACTTACCGTTTTGTCGCCGTATTCTAATATTTTTGCCTGTTTTAAATTAATTATATGATAAATTTTTCTGATTTTTCAGTCATAAAAAAAGCCGTTCACCTCAGTAAGCAAACCACTAAAAAGGGATCTATTGGACGACTCTGTGGGCACAACTTCAGTCGCTCTTTGGCACACTGGGCGACTGAGGTCGCGCCCACCCTGCTGCTAATCAGCGCCTTAGCGTTGAGCGCCTGTAGCCATGGCAATCAGGACCATCTTAAAGCCGGAACGGCAGATTACAGCCATTATCCTGCCGGCGGCGGTCTGTTCGTCTCTGCCGCATTTGGCCCGGATGGGCGCTTGTGGCGAGTCGTACCGGAAAAACAGCATGTTTATGTCGATTATTCGACCGATCTGGGCAAAACATTCAGTGCCCCTGTACTTATCAATACAAAAGCGCAACGCATCAAGGTAAGCGGTGAAAACCGACCCGGCATCGCTGTGGATCCCTCCGGCCGAATCACTATTATTTATGCGGCCGAAGGCGATCAACCGGTATCCATTTACTTTAGCGTGTCCGCCGATAATGGCCACAGTTTTTCGACGCCATCGCCATTAAGCGATAAAGCGGCCGAAGCGAATTCTTTTCAGGGACATTTGGCTTTAAGTCCGTCAGGTCAGACCTATGTCTTCTGGCATGACGAACGCGACCGCACCGATTGGAAGCAGTTAGGCAACGCGATTTACTACACAACGATTGATGATCGGAGCGCTCTTAACCTCTCCACCCGGAAACTCTCCGATTCTGTCTGTGATTGCTGTCGTGTCGCCGCCGCTTTCGATGCCGACGCACTACCTGTTTTGTTTACCCGGTTTATTTATCCCGGCGGTATTCGTGATCATGGGCTGATTAAAATCCAGGCTGACGACAAGGAGCCGCTTGCATGGCGGGCCACTTTTGACGACTGGAAAATCGAAGCATGTCCCGATCACGGTCCGGCAATTGCGATCAGCGATAATAACTACCATATCGCCTGGTTTACCCAAGGCAGTGTCCGCCAGGGACTGTTCTATGCTTATTCATCCGACCGGGGACAGCATTTCTCGCCGCCATTATCATTCGGCAACCCGAATAAATTACCCAGTCATCCTGATATCATGGCTAAAGGCAAGCATATCATGCTGACCTGGATCGAATTTGACGGCAGCAAAACGCAACTTTTGCTGATGCAATCGAACGATGGCGGCCGGACTTGGCTACCCACCGAAGTCATCGCAGAGAGCACCTCCGAAGTCGACTTCCCGTTCTTGCTGAGCAATAATAATGATGTCTTCGTCTCGTGGAATAGCAAAAACGAAGGTTACCGTTTAATTCCAGTGCATTGAATCACCCATTACTTGATAAAAAATTCATTATGCGTCTAAAAAAACTTTTTTCTTGCCTTTTGTTGCCTCTTTTAGTTTGCCTTAACACGCCTGCACAAGCAGAGCCATCGGCATTTACCTCAGGAAGCTATCAGCAACTATTGGCAAATAACCCCAATCAGCCGTTCATGCTGGTGGTTTGGTCGATAAACTGCTCTTCCTGCCTGAAAGACATGGAGCTGTTAAGCCGCATTCATACAAGCAGGCCTGAACTCAAAATGATCATGCTGGCGGCAGATGAGTTATCGGCAACTGAACAAATCCAGACGATACTTGAAAAACATCAATTATCTGATATTGAAAACTGGGTTTATGCCGATGAAAACCCCCAGAAATTGCAATTTGAAATCGATCCCAAATGGTATGGTGAACTACCCAGAACCTATTTCTTCGACAAGACACATCAACGTACCGGGGTCAGCGGCGTATTGTCAAAAGAACAGTACGATGAGATGTTCACCAAAATTCTGCAACCTGAGTAAGTACATTTTTAAACCTCAGATAAAAAGTTACGTTAAAATGGCCGGTACTACTGAAACTACCGGCCATTTTTTATGTTAAAAAAAATATTCCCAGCTCTGATAACTGCCTGCTTATTAAGCGCCTGCATCACTAGCCCTACAGGTAGAAGCCAACTTGTTTTCATGCCTGATACACAAATTAATCAAATGGGCTTGCAGGCTTTTGATAACCTGAAAAAACAAAAACCTGTCAGCACTAACAGTCAATATAATCAGCTGGCAAGCTGCATCGCCGGAGCCATTACCCGGGAAACAGGCGGCAACTGGGAAGTTGTGGTCTTTGAAGATGCCTCGCCTAACGCTTTTGCCTTGCCCGGCAATAAAATCGGCGTACATACCGGAATGCTCACACTGGTCGACAATCAGGATCAATTGGCTGCAGTCATCGGCCATGAAATCGGCCACGTCCTCGCAAAACACAGCAATGAGCGGGCATCGCAAGAAATGGCGGTCAGTTCGGGCATGGGCATCATTCAGGCAGTCAGCGCCCCCCAAACCGCCCTCGGGCAAACGGCGCTGGGCATGCTGGGAGTCGGCGCGCAATACGGCATACTGATGCCTTACAGCCGCGTCCATGAAAGCGAGGCCGACATGATCGGCGTGGATTTAATGGCAAAAGCCGGCTTTGATCCAAGGCAAAGCATCGGCTTGTGGCAAAAAATGGAACAGGCATCGCAAGGCAAGCAACCGATAGAATTCATGTCGACTCACCCTTCGCATGCCACCCGTATTCAAGACTTGGAAAAGCGCATGCCGCAAGCCATGGGACTATTCCAGCAAGCTCAAGCACAGGGTAAACAACCGCGTTGTAACTAATCGATGACTCCTAATTTAAAATACTTACATCCCTACCCATTCGAGAAACTGGCGCAACTTAAACAAGGCATTGTTCCGTCTAAAGACAAGACGCATATCGCCCTGTCTATGGGCGAGCCAACTCATGCCACCCCGCATTTGATCCAGGAAGCACTGTTAACCCATTTGCATGGCTTGTCTAACTACCCGACTACCAAAGGTCTGCCTGAACTCCGGCAGACGATTGCCGAATGGATCAGCCGACGTTTTCAGATTCCGGCTGATGTCATTAACCCTGAAACCCAGGTTTTGCCGGTCAACGGCACCCGCGAAGCCTTGTTTTCCTTTGCCCAGTGCCTGATCGATTCGACCAAGGCCGCGCCCGTTCCCGACAGGCTTGCGGCATACACGCCATCCCTGGCGATACCGCGCCCGGTCGTGATCATGCCGAACCCGTTTTACCAGATTTACGAAGGCGCGGCCCTGCTGGCAGGGGCTGAGCCCTATTTTCTGAACACGCTGGAAGACTCCGGCTATTTACCGGATTTTGACGCAGTGCCGGATGAAATATGGCAACGCTGCCAGTTGATTTACATATGCTCGCCCGGCAACCCGACCGGCTCGGTGATCGATCAGGCCGGCCATGAAAAACTGCTGAAACTGGCGGAAAAATATGATTTTGTGATCGCTTCCGACGAGTGCTACACCGAAATCTATGACGACGAAAGCAATCCGCCGCCGGGTTTGCTGCAAACCGCCTATAACATGGGCAACACGGCATTCAAGCGCTGCGTTATTTTCCACAGCTTGTCCAAACGCTCCAATGCGCCGGGCTTGCGCTCGGGCTTTGTCGCGGGTGACGCCGAGCTATTGAAACCCTATTTTCAATACCGGACTTATCACGGCTGCGCGATGCCTTTGCCTACCCAACATGCCAGCATTCAAGCCTGGCAGGATGAGCATCATGTTGTCGAAAACCGTCGCTTGTACCGGGAAAAATTCGCGGCCTTCATCGATATTCTCGGCGACGTTTGCACCGTCACCAAACCGCCTGCCAGTTTTTACGTCTGGTTGAAAATCCCCCTGCCTTCGGCCTCCCCCTTTGAAAAAGGGGGATTGAGGGGGATTTCAGATACCGAATTTGCCCAGCAGCTATTTGCCCAACAAAACATTACCGTACTGCCCGGCAGTTACTTATCCCGTGATTTTGACGGCATCAATCCCGGCCTAAACCACGTCAGAATTGCACTGGTTGCGCCCTTGGATGAATGTATAGAAGCCGCGCAGCGCATAAAAAATTTCCTTAACTCTTTATAAAAGAAACCATGTCACAACTAGAAAACATCATTAACGAAGCCTTTGAAATCCGTGCCGACATTTCCCCGGCCAACGTATCCGCTGAAGTGCGCGCAGCCGTTGAAGAAGCGATCAACTTACTGGATAGCGGCAAAGCCCGTGTTGCCGAAAAAACCAGCGGCGAGTGGGTCGTCAACCAATGGCTGAAAAAAGCCGTATTGCTGTCATTCAGAATCAACGAAAACCGTGTGATCGAAGGCGGCAACAGCCGTTATTACGACAAGGTTGAAGCCAAATTCAGCACTTATTCACCGGACGACTTTGCAAAATCCGGCGTGCGCGTCGTACCTAATGCCATCGTCCGTCACGGCGCTTACATTGCGCCGGGAGCCGTGTTAATGCCTTCGTTCGTTAACATCGGCGGCTATGTCGACAGCGGCACCATGGTTGACACCTGGGCCAGCGTCGGCTCTTGCGCACAAATCGGCAAGAACGTGCATCTTTCCGGCGGTGTCGGCATCGGCGGCGTTTTGGAGCCTTTACAAGCAGGTCCAACGATCATTGAAGACAACTGCTTTATCGGCGCCCGCTCGGAAATCGTCGAAGGCGTTGTCGTTGAACAAGGCTCGGTTATTTCAATGGGTGTTTACATCGGTCAAAGCACCAAAATCTTCAACCGCATGACAGGCGAAGTCAGCTATGGCCGCGTTCCAGCCGGTTCAGTTGTGGTTCCAGGTAACTTGCCTTCTGCTGACGGTAGCTACAGCCTGTATTGCGCCGTGATCATCAAGCAGGTTGATGAAAGAACCCGCAGCAAAACCGGTATTAATGAGTTGTTGAGGGATTGATTATGTAGAGTCGGATTAGTGTTGAACTAACCCGGCAACTACCGCTGAATTAACTTGAGAAAAGTGATAAATGAAACCAATAATCGATTGGATAAAAAAATTTGGACGCTGGATTATTCGAGTTGCCAAATGGCTTTGGGAAGAAAAGAAAGTCTGGATTACTGTGCTTTCGATTATTGGTGTATTTTTCTTCTTCTGGCTCATATTCCCAGAAAAGCTGGAGGGTGAAGATCGGTTTCGATTGACTGGACTTACACTCGAATTATTAGGAATATGCACGGTGGTCTATGGGGTTAATGAAACTCTAAAGTCGCTTGAGCGTCCACAACTACACGACATAATTTCTGAATGGTTTAAACGTTTCCCAAAATTCGAAGATAAAAATAACGACATCACTCTTACTCTCAACGGTATGTCTAGTACCTGTGCGCAGGGCTCATTGTTTCCTCATATTTTACGCCCAGTACCAAACTCATTGTCTCTTGATAAACGAGTTACTCTGTTGGAAGAAAACCTCAATCAAACGAATATGGCGATGTTTGTAATTCAACAGATGCTTAAGCAAGAGAGTCAAAGTATGTCAGAAGCTTTAACCAATGAAAGCCGTGAGCGAGAAGTCGGCGATGAAAATGCTCAGCAGCAGCTTAAGGAATTTGCTGTTGAAGGACTAGCCCTAGAAATTATGGGTGTCGTTTAGCTCGCATTCGGAGCTATTTTTGCCACTGCTTCAAAAGAACTGGTGAAATGGCTTATTAATTGACCGCACAAATTAGTAGTGTGTAGACTGGATTTATCAATCCAGTCTTTAAGTCCTAAAATACAACCCAATCAATAACAAACAATGATTAACAACGATGTATTACGCCGGGTACGCTACGCTTTAGAGCTTAAAGATCAAACCATGATCGATATTTTTGCCTTAAGCGACGTAGAAATGACTCGAGATGAGTTACTGCCGCTGCTCAAAAAAGATAATGAAGCCGACTATGTCGATCTTGACAACAAGCTGCTGGGAAAATTTCTAGACGGCTTGATTATCTACAGAAGAGGCAAGCAGGAAAATCAACCCGAGCAGCCCAAAAAACCGGAGCCGTTAACCAATAACACCATACTCAAAAAACTGAGAATCGCGCTGGAATTTAAAGAAGAGGACATGCTCAGCACCTTAAAACTGGCCGACTTTGAATTGTCCAAAGGCGAGCTCAGCTCTTTTTTCAGACAAAAAGGCCATAAACATCACCGGGAATGCGGCGATCAGATTTTGAGGAATTTTTTACAAGGTCTAACCATTCGTTTTAGAGAGCAGGACTAAGAACTGCTCTTACGCATAGAGTTAATTCTGACTGCCACCCCCATCGCTGTAGGACATGCTGTGCGCGCCTTGGTAGCTAAGGCGCGCACAGCACGCCCTACGTATACAGACAAAGCTTTTCCAAATAGCTATACTAACCCACCCATTACCTAACCAAGGCCAATACCATGAGCGAACAAATTTCAAACAATGCCATCATTTACGCGACGCTTGCTTTAAACAGCGAAGTCGCCCTGCAGCATGAATATTTGGACTCCACGGATGTTCCCGATGATGAGCGCGAAAACGAAGAAGAAATTCTGGCAGACCTTGAACAAGCTTTTATGGAGTTCGTCGATCTTTATAAAATCCGCTGCAAATCCGACAAACAACTGCCCAGCATAGATGATTTGCTAAACGGCCAATTGTAAAAACCATGCACACGCTTTACGGCATCAAAAACTGCGACACTGTCAAAAAAGCGCGCAATTGGCTGGATCAAAACGGCATAGCCTATCGGTTCCACGATTTTCGAACCGATGGCTTGACGCCTGAACTGCTACAGCATTTTACCGAGCATTTGGACTGGAACAAACTGCTTAACCGCAGCAGCACCAGCTGGCGACAGCTCAGTAGCGAACAGCAAAGCGATCTGACTTTAGAAAAAGCCATGCACCTGATGCTGACCACTCCCACCCTGATTAAGCGTCCGATTTTAGATGTCGGCGACCAGTTAATCCTTGGTTTCGCCAAGGATGGTGGGTATGCCGCAAACTTTGTAGGGGCGACTGAATTCGCCCCTACAGCTTGATGTATGCTGCAAACCTGCCAATAACCATCCAACCGAATGACTATGAACCACACCCTAGATCTGCTTAAAGACCTTATCAGCCGCGAATCAGTAACCCCAAAAGACGCGGGTTGCCAGGATGTGCTGGCCGCACGTTTGACCAAACTGGGCTTCAAAGAAGAACGCCTGGACTTTGAAGATACCCAAAACATCTGGCTGAGACGTGGTGAAGCCAAACCGCTACTGACCTTCCTCGGTCACACCGATGTTGTGCCTACCGGCCCTTTGGATGCCTGGGTTTCACCGCCTTTTGAACCGACGATTCGTGACGGCAAGCTTTATGGCCGGGGCGCTGCCGATATGAAGGGCGGCATCGCCTGCTTTATCACCGCCGTCGAACGCTTTATTGATCGGCACCCGGACCATCAAGGCTCTATCGCGGTGATGATGACCAGCGACGAAGAAGGCATCGCCACCAACGGCGTGGTTAAAGTCGTCGAAGTGCTGGAACAGCGCAACGAGAAAATAGACTGGTGCCTGGTAGGCGAGCCGTCCAGCGACAAAAAAGTCGGCGACGTGATTCGCGTCGGTCGGCGCGGCTCTTTATGCGCCAAACTGGCCATTGCAGGCATCCAAGGCCATGTCGCCTATCCCGAGCTTGCCGACAATCCGATACACACTTTTGCCCCGGCATTAAAAGACCTTATCGATGAAGTCTGGGATCAGGGCAATGAGTTTTTCCCGCCGACCAGCTTGCAGGTTTCCAATATCAACTCCGGAACCGGCGCAGAAAACATCATCCCCGGCAGCGTGGCCGTTCAGTTTAACCTGCGTTTTTGCACCGAACTGGACGAGGAAACCATCAAGCAACGCACCCGCGCGATACTGGACAAATACGATTTCAAATACGAATTGGAATGGCGCTTGTCCGGCAATCCATTCCTGACCCAACCGGGCGCATTAATCAATGCCGCCCACGCCGCGATCAAAACCGTGACCGGCTTTGAAACCCTCGATGACACCGGCGGCGGCACCTCGGACGGACGTTTTATCGCTCCGACCGGCGCACAGGTTATCGAGCTCGGCCCGTTGAATGAAAGCATCCATAAAATCAATGAACATGTCGGCGCGGAAGATCTGGAGATTTTGTCCCGTATTTATGAACAAATTCTGGTTAATTTACTGGTATAAATTAACCTAAGGTAACTCAGCCAATCAGTTGTAAGCTTGTGCCGGACAACAAAAAACTGTTGCCCGACATTCATGGTTTCAGGAGTGCAGGCTCCCTGCTGTACAAGCAAAGCTTGCACTCCTCCAATTTTATTCACTGTAAGTTACCTAACACGGGAATAACCGAGGTAATCGCAGGCAAATATCTGGCTTAATGTAGAGCCAGGCAATGCCATACTGGATTTTTTAGATTTAAGGGATTATTGTTTTACATGGCCAATTTTAACACCCATTTATTCGTCGCTTCAGCTGCCAGCATCGGGGCCGCTCTGATCGTCGCTAATGTCCATTTGATCACCAACGCCGACATACCCTGGCTCGTTTTCCTGGGCACATTAGGCGGACTATTGCCCGATATTGATGCGAACAACTCAAGACCGGTAAAACTGTTGTTTAACGTGTTATCTTTAATGGGCGTAGCGGCGGCGCTCCATACGTTAAAAAGCGGTTATGCGCCATACCTGTTAGTGCTGATTGCGGCCGGCACTTATCTGTTTATTCGTTATGGGCTATTTGCCTTGTTTAACGGTCTTACCGTACATCGCGGCGTATTCCATTCAGTGTTGGCTGCCTTGTTTTTTGGCTTATTAATGACCTGCATCAGCTATCGTTTACTGCATTGGGATGTTTTACATGCTTGGCTAAACGGTATTTTCATTGCCCTGGGATTTATCGTTCATTTGCTATTAGACGAACTCTACAGCACTAATTTATCCAATTTAAGGATGAAAAAATCCTTTGGTACTGCGTTAAAATTATTCAGCTATAACAGTATGACGGCCTCGGCATTAATGACCGTTTGTACAATCATGCTGTACTCGATAGCGCCATCACCGGTGCCATTGGTTAAAGTATGGAAAGGCACTCAATGGAATAATTATTTAGCGCAGCTAATGTCAACTGCCTCTTCGACGGCATATTGATCGGGAAATCCACAATCGATAAACAAGCCCCCCGTATATTGCAACATTGATCAGCACGACCAAACCCGCCAGCCAAAATTGAATATCTCTGGTGAGTCCAAGGGGATAAATGACGGGTAGAAGATAATGTTCAATAAAGCTATCCGAGTAGCCGGAATCCCCGGCGATTCGGCGAAGCCCGACTTCGATTACCGTAAGCGGACACACGCCGCCGGTCAATTCAATGAATGCCCCCCAGCAGGCAGCAGGTATGTGAGCCAGCGCAATCCAGGCATAGCGTAACGCCAGCAAACCGCCAAAAATGACGAAGCCGATAAACAGGAAATGGAGAATAAGAACGAAGTCTGCTAAAAGTCGATAAATCATGGTCTGTAAGTTACACGATGCAAAGTCCGTATTTTTCATTATACGGCAAACAAGCCATTGGATCGCGCTATCTGCGTAGTTTGGGAACTAACGTGAAATCAAATGTGCGATGGATGCTTAGCTTACAAGACTCATCACCGGTATTAATCGCCTTTTCTGACGCGTCCCGCTTTGATCCATCACCGCAATCGACTCCTCGCAGCTGATGATGTTTTCTCTGTTTTTAAGAATATAATCCGCCAGACGTTCAATAGCCTGCCAATAAATCGGTGAGTTTATAAACTGAAAGGCTTTGTCAAACAGCTCAACCAACTTCTCTTGTTGCCGACTCCTGCTTGCGATAAAAGTATCCAGATACTCATAAACCTTTTCAAGATCGGATGTGCCGCCGTAATAATGCAAGGCATTGATGTTAACCAGTTGAGCATTAAACGGCTCATCATCACGTAAGGCCACGTGCTTTGCTTCCGCTAAAGGGCCGATCAACAAATTGATCATATCCGCTTCAAAAGCGGTCTGATACGCATCTTGCTCAGTGGCTGAGAAATAATGCGTGCTTTCAATCATCGCAACCGGCAGACTGTGGATAAGGCGACCTCCTTCTACAACTGCGGCAAAGTGATCATAGCCTAATGGGCCGGTGTTCCAGGGGCTGTCTTTTTGGCGATTCGAGGCCTTAATAGTGATTTGAAAATACACCGGAGTCAGTTGTTTTTGTTTATTGTAAAGATAAATGGCGGCAGCGTGACCCGCCTCATGGAAAGCGATTTGTCTGAACAAATCCTGATCGTTAATGGCGTAGGATGTATCAGTTTGGTAATTCCGTTTCATGATTCCACCCGTAGGCTAAAAAGATGCGGCCAGGGCTGCTGACCGCATTTAAAAGGAAGGACAGTCAACTCTAAATCCCTTAAACATAGGGAGTGATGCAAGAGTTGCAACCAGTCTAGTGACTAAAATCATCCTTGGAAATGTGACCGATTGCCGCGCGACAATAAGCCGCGCAAAATGGCACGGTAACTGCTAAATATTTTAGTTTGCGCGATGGAAAGTGCTTAAAAGCCGCATCGCTGCTGGACTCAAAACAAATCATTACACGAGTGACTGAGGCATTTCACATGGTAATATAGGTCATATGCCGCATATATTTATTTGAATCGACCAAAACCTAGCAAGATCATGGTCGTAAAAGCCCACCCCAAATGCATAAGTATCTACACAAGTTTAATGACTTATAAAACAATTGGTTAAATTCGATTATTCATGATTTCTGGTTAACAACTGACTGCATTGAGTGTCAAAACTCACCTCGTAAAGGTGATTATCTTTATGAAAAACCGACTATATTTCCCTAACCAACTGATTATATATATTTAAAGTTGTGTAGATACCTATGCCCCAAATGAACGCGGGAAATCATCTTAAATGACGATCAAACAACGTCAAAATCAGAACGTATAGCACCGAAAATCAACCGACCCATTTGCAACCAACCCAAGGATGTATAAGCCATGACCGTCCAGCAAACCCCGCTACCGCAAGAAGACATCAGCAAGATCGACGCCTACTGGCGCGACTGTAATTACCTTGCGGCAGGCATGATTTATCTGCGCGACAATCCGCTGCTGCGCGAACCGCTCAAGCTGGAGCATGTGAAGAGTCGCTTGCTGGGGCATTGGGGTTCAAGTCCCGGTCTCTCCTTCACTTATATCCATCTCAACCGCCTGATCAACAAGTACGATTTGAACGCTATTTTCATGGCAGGTCCAGGACATGGCGCGCCGGGCGTGCTCGGCCCTGTTTACCTGGAAGGCGCTTACAGCGAGATTTACCCGAACAAGAGCGAAGACGAGCACGGCATGCGCCAGTTCTTCAAAGAGTTCTCTTTTCCCGGCGGCATCGGCAGCCATTGCACGCCGGAAACGCCGGGCTCGATTCATGAAGGCGGCGAACTCGGTTACAGCGTCTCGCATGCTTTCGGCGCGGCTTACGACAATCCCGAGCTGATCGTCGCGGTGATGGTCGGCGATGGCGAATCCGAAACCGCGCCGCTGGCGACCTCCTGGCATTCCAACAAATTCCTGAATCCGATCCGTGATGGCGCAGTATTGCCGATCCTGCATCTGAACGGTTACAAGATCAACAACCCGACCATCCTGTCGCGCATCTCGCACGAGGAACTGGAAAACCTGTTCAAGGGCTACGGCTGGACGCCTTATTTTGTCGAGGGTAGCGACCCGGACACCATGCATCAAGCCATGGCGGCGACGATGGAACACTGTGTACTGGAAATTCGCCGCATTCAGCAGGAAGCCCGCAGCAGCGGTCAGCCTATTCGCCCTCGCTGGCCGATGATCGTGTTACGCAGCCCCAAAGGCTGGACCGGGCCGAAACAGGTTGACGGTAAAAAAGTGGAAGGCTTCTGGCGCTCGCATCAGGTACCCTTGGGCAACGTGCGCGATACGCCTGAGCATTTCAAGCAGCTCGAAGACTGGCTGCGCAGTTACAAGCCGGAAGAACTGTTCGACCAAGACGGCCGCCTGTTACCCGAACTTAAAGCCTTGGCACCCAAGGGCGCACGGCGTATGAGCGTCAACCCTCACGCCAATGGCGGCTTGTTGCGCAAAGCCCTGCATATGCCGGACTGCCGCGAATACGCCACCGTCGTGACCCAGCCGGGCACCACCAGCGCTGAAAACACCCGTCCGCTGGGCAAGTTCCTGCGCGACATCATGCGCCTGAATATGAACAATTTCCGCGTGTTCGGCCCCGACGAAAACAGCTCGAACAAGCTGGACGACGTGTATGAAGTCAGCAAGAAAACCTGGCTGGCCGACTATCTGCCGGAAGACGCCGATGGCGGCGAACTGTCGCCTGACGGACGGGTCATGGAGATGCTGTCCGAGCATACGCTGGAAGGCTGGCTGGAAGGCTATTTGCTGACCGGCCGCCACGGCTTTTTCTCCACCTACGAAGCCTTTGTGCATGTGATCGATTCGATGTTCAACCAGCATGCCAAATGGCTGGCCATGTCCAAGGAAGTCCCTTGGCGTGCGCCGGTGTCTTCGCTGAACCTGCTGATTACTTCCACCGTATGGCGGCAGGACCACAACGGCTTTACTCACCAGGACCCCGGCTTTCTCGATGTGGTAGTCAACAAAAGTCCGAAAGTGACGCGCATCTATCTGCCGCCGGACGTGAACTGTCTGTTGACGGTTGCCGATCATTGTTTAAAGAGCGTCAATTACATCAACGTGATCGTTTGCGACAAGCAAAAGCATCTGCAATTTTTGGACATGGATGCGGCGATCAAACATTGCACCAAGGGTATCGGCATCTGGGACTGGGCCTGCAACGATCAAGGCGTGGAACCGGATCTGGTGATAGCCAGCGCCGGCGACATTCCCACCAAGGAAGCGCTGGCCGCCGTGGTGTTGCTGCGCGAGAATTTCCCCGAACTCAAGGTTCGCTTTATCAACGTAGTCGATCTCTACAAACTGACGCCCGCAGCCGAGCATCCGCACGGTTTATCGGACAAGGATTTCGACAGCCTGTTCACGCTGGATAAACCTATTCTGTTCAACTTCCACGGTTATCCCTGGTTGATTCATCGTCTGGCCTACCGTCGCAACAACCACAAAAACCTGCATGTGCGCGGCTACAAGGAAAAAGGCAGCATCAATACGCCGCTGGAGCTTGCCATCCAGAACGAAATCGACCGTTTCAGCCTGGTGATCGACGCGATCAACCGCATCCCGGCGTTGCGTGTAGCGGGAGCCCATGTCAAAGAAAACATGCGCGACAAGCAGATCGAATGCCGCAACTATGCTTACGAATACGGCACCGATCTGCCCGAGGTCGACAACTGGGTGTGGCCGTATTGATGAACCTGAAAAAGATAATTTATCCACGAAAACTACAAAAAGCACGAAAAATGAGATACCAAGCTATCGATTGCATGGAGGCAGGAGATAGAGCAATGTATGGAGCAATTGCCGAAGATAGTTGCGCAAAGAATGAATGGCTGAATCGGTTTTATTTCGTGTCTTTCGTGTTTTTCGTGGACGAATCGCCGTTTTTACGATGAACCGTTCAGTCTTAACCATTAACAGCGGCTCGTCTTCGATCAAGGCGAGCCTGTTTGCAGCTAGCGGTGCGCGGCGCAATTTTCGCTATGAACAGCTGCATGATCAAAGAGAAGCGTTCGATCAGCTGTTGCACGATTTGGCCGGTGAAGTGCCGGAACTGGTGGGGCATCGCTTTGTTCATGGCGGCGACATGACTGATCTGGCAAGGCGGGTTGATGCTACTGAGCGTTCCCGTCTGGAACAGCTGATTCATCTTGCCCCGCTACATTTGCCGGGCAATCTGCTCGGCCTGGATTTGTGTCTGCAACGCTTCGCTGTGCCGCAAATCGCCTGCTTCGATACGGCTTTTCACAGCACCCTGCCCGAGTTGGCTAAACGCCTGCCGATTCCGAACGAACTTGGCATGCGCCGCTTCGGTTTTCATGGGCTCAATTACGCCTACATTGCCGGCATGCTTGCGGGGATGTTAGGCGACGTGGCTTATAAAAAAGTGGTCGTCGCGCATTTGGGCAGCGGCGCCAGTCTTTGTTTGCTGGAAAACCTGAAATCGGTGGACACCACGATGAGTTATACCCCGGCGGGCGGCATCCCGATGGGAACCCGTAGCGGCGACCTCGACCCGGGCGTCATGCTGGAGCTGGCAAAACGGTACACTCCTGAAAAATTAAGCGACATGGTGTTTCACAACATGGGCTTACTGGCTTTGTCTGCGGGTGAAAGTTCGGAAATGGATAAGCTGCTTGCCAGTGACAGTGACAACGCAAAATTTGCCGTCGACTATTTTTGCCGTCAAGTGCGGGCGGCGATAGGCGGTTTTGCGGCCAAGGCGGGCGGCATTGATGCACTGGTTTTTACCGCCGGAATAGGTGAGCATTCTGCCGAAGTCCGTGAAAAAATCTGCGCTCCGCTCGCCTTTCTGGGATTTGCTCTGGACCGGACGGCCAATCATTCCGGGAGCAATGAAATCAGTCTTGCCGGTCACAAGCCGGTGCTGATCGTTCCGGCTGATGAGGAAATCATGATCCGCAATCTTTGCCTAAGTGCTTGCCTGTAGATATTCAAACTTCAGGCCTTTCCTCGTTCCTACGCGCTACGCCAAGTGAAGTCATGGGAACGTTTTCCATGTTAAGCCGTCATCCGAGCGCGATTAAACGACTTTGAGTCATTTGCAGAAGTTCAGATTTGATCTGGCAATAGTAAAACTCATGTTACCCAGCTTAGGCGGTAATTCCTGGATTTTTGTTAAACTATGATGGAAATTATGCGGACCTGTTTAACTGCTTGTTGGGCGCCATGCGCTATCCGTACTTGAAAATCGGCTGAAAAGGCGGGTTCGTGTCGATATAATGAAAGTTGCGTTTCCACACTAACAACATATTTAAATTCTTAAGGAGCACCTTTAATGACAGTTCTCAAATCGCACCCTGTTTGGGATGCAGGTACCCGTTGGTTTCATTGGATTAATGTATTGTGTGTTGTTGCACTGATGGCTGTCGGTCTGGTTATCCTGAATGCGGGCAGTCTTGACGTCTCAAATGCAGGCAAAATAAAGCTCAAGACAGTCCATGCGTGGATTGGCTACGTGTTTGCGATCAATCTGATTTGGCGTTTTATTTGGGCCTTTTTGGGTAATCGCTACGCGAAGTTGAACTCGGTGCTTCCGAACGGCAAGGGATACTTTCACGCGTTGCGCCGCTATGTCGTCGCACTCTTCTCCGACCACCCGGAACAGTATATCGGCCACAATCCGGCAGGACGCTTGGGAGCCGCCCTGCTGTTTCTCCTGATCACCATTCAGGCGGTCACCGGATTGGTGCTGGCGGGCACCGATTTGTTTCTCCCGCCTTTCGGGCATTGGATAGCGCAGTGGGTGGCCGCACCGAGTATTGCGCCCGATGCCTTAGTCCCCTATGCGCCGGCCCTGTATGATGAAACGGCTTACCAGAGCATGCGTGCTTTCCGAAAGCCTTTTGCCGTGACCCATGTGTATAACTTTTATTTTCTGATTGCCACCGTTGTATTGCACGTTGCAGCGGTGATAATGACTGATATGCGCGAAGGTGGCAGCATTATTTCTGCAATGTTCACAGGACGCAAGACCCTTAGCGGACGTCCGATAGATGAAGACTACAGCAGCCATGACTGAGATTTCCTTAGTCAAAAAGCGCCCAACAAAGCGTTTAAGCGGATACGTTTTGCTCCACGTTATCCCGCATAACAGTAATTACCAGGAGCAGTGGCGACTGTGATCCCGTTAAAAATATTACAAATCTGGATCGCAGCTATTGAGCTTGGCTTTTTGAAACTGGCGAATAACAGGTAACGGTCAATCTCAGACGATGAGTTTGTATTTGCCTCAGTTTATTTGATAAGCGTATCGAGTTCACGCTCACGTGTTTACTCTAAGCCAAAGAGAAACCAAAGACTCGCTGCAAACAATAAAATAGAGCCACAAAGTAGCAATATCGGAAACGTCCATGAGGAATTATCCTGATGTGTACGCGTCGACCGGGTTTTGTCAACGGGCGCGGTTTCTCTTCTTCTTCTTGGATCGGACGCAGCCGAGTTGGAGTCATCCTTTAAGGACGAAGTTTGCAGTACAGCATTTTGCGCCATTTTCTCCCCTCGACGACTCATCAGCCACAAAAAAACCTCGCTCCCTAACCCTATTTCATCGGCTGCTCGTCTCACACTATCCAGATCAACTATAGTTTTGTTGGATTCATAGCTAACACGAAGCGCCCTATCGCAAAACGTATTAACTAAGCGAGGAGTACCTCGAGCAACAGCTATGACAGTTTCCAGGGCATCGTCAGTAAAAATCCTTGACTGACTCCCCGCGACTTTCAACCGATGCATAATATATTCATGCGTTTGCAAAGGAGTCATCTTGCCAATGGACTCCAACCAGGAAATCCGCTGTTTAAACGACTCCAGATCAGGCCGGGACAATTTAACGAGGAATTCATCCTGCCCAATCAGGAGCATTTGGATAAGCTTAATACTGCCTTGTTCAAGATTATTCAAAAGCCGGACGCACTCCAGTACATCATCGGATATTTTGTGCACTTCATCTATAATCACCAGGCAGCGATTGCCCTCGTCATGAAGCTTTAGCAAATACGCCTTAATATCCCTTAAAACAAAAATTCTGCCGGACGATTCGGAACTGATATGCAATTCCTGTGTGAGAAAAAGCAACAACTCTTCACTGCTATCCGGCGGCTCGGACAACCAGATTATCCTGGTTTTCTCGGGAACGGACGCCATGAGTTTTTGACTCAAAGTGGTTTTCCCTGTGCCAATTGGCCCCGCCACCACCATCAAGCCTTTTCCTGCCCATAAACTATCGATCATGCGACTGAGCACACGGCTATAATCGCCTTGCTCGAAAAAACATGCCGGATCAGAAACGTTTTCAAACGGCAGGCTTTGTAATGAAAAATGATTTGTATACATACATACTACCTTGTTCCAGATTATTCAAAAGACGGATACACCTCAGCACAGCATCGGCTATTTTGTGCACTTCATCCATAACCACCAGGCAGCGATTGCCGCCGTTGTGGAGCTTTAGCGAATACTACTTTAATAGCTTAACCCTATCGGACGATTCAGGGCTTGTAATTCCTGTGTGAGAAAAAGCAACAACTCTTCACTGGTATCCGGCGGCTCGCCCAACCAGATTATTCTGATTTTCTCGGGAACAGACGCCATGAGTTTCTGAGTAAAGGTGGTTGTTTCTGTACCGATCGACCACCATCAAACTTCTTCCCGTCCTAGACTATCGATCATGCGACTGAGCAATGACCTATAGTAGACTTGGTCGAAAAAACATGCCGGATCAGAAACGTTTTCAATCGGCAGGTTTTCTAACGACAAATGCTTTCCAAGCAGAGTGAAATTTAAATATTACTGTCGCTCGGGCGAGAGTTTTATCTCCACTCGGCGATTCTTCGACCTGCCCTCCTGAGTCAGGTTGGAAGCAAGCGGAACAGTGTCACCAAAACCATTGACAATGATTCTGTCGCTGGCGACTCCTTTTTTCTTCAGCGCCCGAGCAACAGCTTTTGCACGTTGCATTGAGACGATTTTATTCCATTTCGACGCTTGGGCAGGACTAAAACCATCCGGTATCGCTTTGTCGGCATGCCCCTCAACAAGGACCTTATCCAAAGACCGCGCGTTGATAAGCGGGATAATTTTATCGATCGCTTTGTATACATTGGCTTTGGGTCTTATCTCCCCCGGAGAAAACGAGCCTTCGCCAAGAACGAGCAGGCTTATCGGTTCGTGCTGAGGAGAACGTTCTTCCTCTGTACCCACTGGATTTGCTTGTTCTGGCGATTTCTTCTGATCGATTCGCGGGATAGTTGTCTCAGGAGAGGTTTGTAGTGCTTGCATAGCGCTCGAATCCCCCCGGTTTCTATCAATTGCGTTATCGTTTGACGCAACCGGTGATGGAAGGACGGCAGCATCTTCCAATTGAATGGATGTGCTTGATCCAATCGTTTGGTCTTGCTCAACCTTGCCTTCAGATTGCGTTACGGATGAGTCCAATTTGTTAATAACAACGGGATACTGCGTTAGTTTCCGCGCCGATTTTTCGATAGTTTTCTTGAGAGAGCCAAACAATTTATAGACTTCTGTTTTGCTATCTCCCCCCTGTAAAGTCGATTCTCTCAGCAAAGGGATTAAAAGCGCTGAAATAAAAATCAGTGCTGATGCCCCAAACAACATAAACGAAATCGCGGTAATGGCTCTGCGCATGATGAAATACTCCCGTTGTTCCGTAGAATCCACTTCGGCTAGCGTAAATACTCTTTTCCTTGATCCGGACCTATTCGTAACCGAAGCCGAGGAAGAAACCTCAATATCGGTCAGGGCATGCATGCGCCGCTGAATAGTGCGTCGATAGGCACAGATTACACCTAACGAGACAATGACTGTGATAATAACAGCCTTGTCAAGGTATCAGGACAAACCTCCGACAATTTGCTTGGCATTTTCCCTAGAGCCAGCCTCAATTAGATGTTCCTCTATTTAATATATCATAAGTTTTCACGCTAATTTCGTTAATTTCTGTACAAGATATGGATATTGAATTCAAGCAGGATATGCGTTTCCTGGCGATCAGCTAAAGGCCGATTGTGCTCAGTGTTCTGTTTTTTATGGTGACTAAACCTTTACGAGTCCTTCTGTTAAACGTTTGAGTAACTTCTTGACGGCTCCCTGAATGGGGTGCTAGTTTCTAGGCTAAACATCGAATTCCATCGATTCTGTTTATGGAATGCACAAACTTTGCCTTTAGGAGGTCAAAATGAATGAAGATACATTTAACATGGAAATCAGAAAATATCTCAAAATTGTTGGAGTCACATCACAACGCGAAATCGAACATGCTGTTCTCAAAGCGGTTGAGGCCGGAAAATTGAACGGTTCTGAGACCCTAGAGATTAAAATGACGCTGGAAGCTCCTGCTGTCGGCATCAGTCACTGCATCGAGGGAAAAATAGCGCTTGAATAGCGTCTCTGATTGAAAAAAGGGGCATTGTTGTTACAAGCAATTCGGGCTAGACAGAAAGTTGAGCCGATTATTGTCGGCGAAGTCTTTAAATCATCAAAGACTTCGCCGAGCGCCTAATCCGCATTTGAAAGATTTCTTTATCTGATCAACCCGGAGATGGTTCTGGACTCAGGTTCTCCAGGGGTGTTCCGGCAAATCGGAAACGCCGATGGCTTCAGCCCCGGCTTTGGCGACTCGATGATCGTTTTCTACCGAGCTGCCGCTGACCCCGACAGCGCCGATTAGAACGCCATCCTTGTCAACGATAGGAACGCCTCCGGGAAAGGTAATCAGCCCGTCGTTAGAATGTTCAATTCCGTAAAGCGGCCCGCCCGGTTGCGATAGCTGACCGATTTGTCCAGTGTTCATCGCGAAGAAACAGGCGGTCTTGGCTTTCTTGATCGCAATGTCCACGCTACCTACCCAGGCATTGTCCATTCTCACGAACGCCTTTAAGTCAGCGCCGGAATCCACTACGGCGATACACATCTGTGTACCGATTTTTTTTGACTCGGCAATGGCCGCAGCCATTGCCTGTTCGGCCAGTTCGTATGTTACATGCATGGTCTATTCTCCTCTATTCGTTATCAAAAGTACTTAACCGCTTAATGGTATTCTCTTTCGTTCTTTATTGGGGAAAAATCATATTTTCCGGACGAACAAGCTTGTCGAATTCCTCTTCGGTCACAAACCCGCCGGAAACCGCCTCTTCACGTAACGTGCTGCGATTTTTTAAAGCCAGCTTCGCAATTTTTGCCGCATTGTCGTAACCGATGCGCGGAGCCAAGGCAGTCACCAGCATCAGCGAACGTTCCATCAGCTCGGCAATACGGTCGATGTTCGGCTCAATGCCGACAACGCAATGATCGGTGAAACTGACCGCCGCATCGCCGATAAGCCGGATCGACTGGAGCACGTTATAAATAATGACCGGCTTGAAAACATTGAGTTCCAAATGCCCTTGCGCTCCGGCAAAGGTGACGGTGGTGTGATTGCCCATGACCTGTGCGCAAACCATCGTCATCGCTTCGCATTGGGTCGGATTCACCTTGCCCGGCATGATCGAAGAGCCGGGTTCGTTTTCAGGCAGCGACAGTTCACCGATGCCGGAGCGCGGTCCCGAACTCAACAAGCGAATATCATTGGCGATTTTATTGAGGCTGACCGCGATAGTATTTAACACCCCGGAGATTTCCACCATCGCATCATGCGCGGCCAATGCCTCGAATTTATTGGCCGCAGAAACGAAAGGCAGCTGGGTAAACGTCGCAACTTCTTCGGCAAACTTTTCGCCAAAACCGGACTTTGAATTCAGGCCGGTGCCCACCGCAGTGCCGCCTTGCGCCAGAGGATACAGCCGTTTGAGACTGTCGTTAATCCGGTCGATACCGAATTGCACCTGGGCTGCGTAACCGGAAAACTCCTGACCCAATGTCAGCGGGGTCGCATCCTGCAAATGCGTTCGCCCGATCTTGATTATGTCGCTCCATGACTGGGATTTATCGGACAGCGCGCGTTGCAAATGCTGAAGCGAGGGGATCAATAACTGGTGCAACTGCTCGACCGTAGCGATATGCATGGCCGTTGGAAAAGCATCATTCGAGGACTGGCTGCGGTTGCAGTGATCGTTGGGATGAACCGGCGTTTTAGACCCCGGAACGCCGTCAAGGCGTTCGATAGCCAGATTGGAAATGACCTCGTTGGCGTTCATGTTGGATTGCGTACCGGAACCGGTCTGCCAGACCACCAGAGGAAAGTTGTCATCGAGATTGCCGTCGATAACCTCGCGCGCCGCGTCGGCTATCGCGTTGCCGATTTTGGGATCGATGTTGTCCAGTGCGATATTCGATAGTGCGGCGCAATATTTGACGATACCCAGCGCGCGGATCAAAGGCCGAGGCATGCGTTCATTGCCGATTTTGAAGTTAATCAGGGAGCGCTGGGTTTGCGCGCCCCAGTATTTGTCGGCAGGCACTTGTATGGGGCCGAAGGAGTCGGTTTCGGTGCGGGTGTTGATGGTCATATTTTTCATGAATTGTCCGTTTGTGGTTGGGTTACGGCATGGCTAGCATCAACTTAGGTCCAAGCGGAACGGGGTTTGCAACTCAGTCACTAACGTTTTTACGATGTCTGAGCTAAGTGGCTACACCTAACCAACGCAAAACGTTTCGGACGGGGCAACATACCCCCATCCGGCTGTGAGTTACCCGACTGCGCAACAACCGGCCTCAACGGCCTTTTTTGCCCTTACCGGATTTCTGGGTAGGCTTGCGAAAGCCGGGGTACAAGTCGGCCCTTAGCTCAAGAAAATACTGATAGTGGGGGTCGCCAGGTTTCAGCCGCTGAAATTGTACATGGAAATGCTGGATAGCTTCTGTTTTGCGGCCAGCATTTTTCAAACAGCGAATCACATTGTGCAGAGACAGTATCGAGTCGGGATGCGTATCGCCCAATAGTTTTTGCCGAATGATCAATGCCTGTTGGGTAAGATCAAGCGCTTCATTGTGTTTGTGTAAAGCACTGAGGTAAGTGGAAACGTCGTTCAGTGAGATGGCCACATCAGGATGCTCTTCCCCAAACAGCTTTCGCTGGATGACTAGTACTCAGTCAGTCTTGTTTTGTCGTATAAAATCCCCATAGAGTAGGTTTTTTACATTATTGGGGAACGATAGATTGGCAAAGAAATATATTGTGCGTTTAACTGAGGATGAGCGCACCTATTTGGAAAGTTT
>NZ_JAWPOH010000010.1:0-96717 GCF_037671525.1 Methylobacter svalbardensis | reverse complement strand
TATTTAATGCGATTAGGGCGGGTCTGTCCTGACTTGTCAGCAGACTTGATATTTGACCCTTTAGAATGGAAGTCCTCTTTTGTATTAGCCGACAAGGACATTCCAGAACAAACACCTACGCTTAATGAGGTGCTAAGGAATTTAGCGACGTTAGGTGGTTTTTTAGGCAGGAAATCGGATGGAGAGCCCGGCGCTAAAAGCATATGGAAAGGGTTCCAGAGAATACAAGACTGCGTGTATGGAATACAGATAGCCCGCAAGCTAGATGGACTGGTTTAGTATTTGTGTGTAAGGAGATGGGTACAAACCATTAACAGTCTTCGAAGGTACGCATGGCACATTCCGGGAATTGTCGGGTTACGCTCATGCTAATCCGACTTACACGGCTTTTGACATTGGCAGGCACCGAGTACTTTCCCAAAGGTATATTGCTTTGCAAGTTTGATAATTGGTATACGATGCATATAAGATATTTTCTTAATAAAATTAACGTAGATATAAAGCAACTGGAAATAAATAAATGAAAATCAGTGTGATCGGTAGCGGCTATGTTGGCCTGGTAAGTGGCGCCTGTTTCGCCCAAATGGGTAATGACGTCACCTGTGTAGATATTGACGAAAGCAAAATAGCCAATCTTAAGCAAGGCATTGTGCCCATTTACGAACCTGGACTAGACGAAATGATCCAGGAAAATCTTAAACAAAACACTTTACATTTCACCACAGATAGCCAAAAAGCCATTACCGAATCAAAAATAATATTTATTGCCGTCGGCACGCCCATGGGTGAGGACGGCAGTGCCGACCTACAATATATTTTGGCGGTTGCAAAAAATATTGGCCAGCATATGCAAAGCCACGTTGTCGTCGTTGATAAATCGACCGTTCCTGTGGGTACAGCTGAAAAAGTGCGCGAAACCATTCAAACCGAATTAAATCAACGCGGTTGCAACCTAACTTTTGATGTCATATCAAACCCGGAGTTTCTTAAAGAAGGCGCAGCCATAGAAGACTTCATGAAACCAAACCGTGTTGTCGTTGGTGCTGATAACGCCAATGCGATGGACATCATGCGCGAACTCTATACCCCCTTCATGACTAAGAATGATCGGTTTATAGGCATGGACATTAAAAGTGCCGAAATGACAAAGTATGCCGCCAATGCGATGCTGGCTACCAAAATTTCATTTATGAATGAAATAGCCAATATTTGTGAACAAGTTGGCGCTGATGTCAATCAGGTTAGGCATGGCATTGGCTCTGACAATCGAATAGGTTACAGCTTTATTTATCCAGGCTGTGGATACGGCGGCAGCTGCTTTCCAAAAGACGTACAAGCCCTGGTTAAAACAGCAAAAAATAATGGTTATAACCCCCGGTTATTAGCAGCGGTAGAAGCCGTTAATACCGATCAAAAATCCGTGCTTGCCCATAAAGTCATCAATCGCTTGGGAAAAGATTTAACCGGCAAAACCTTTGCCGTCTGGGGACTCGCATTTAAACCCGAAACTGATGATATGCGCGCCGCCGCCGCAATTACCATTATTAATATGCTGACCACGCAGGGTGCAAAAGTAGTGGCTTACGACCCTAAAGCACGACACGAAGCGGAAAGCTTTTACCTTAAAGGCAATAAAAATGTCAGTTATGTCGATAGCAAATACGAAGCCCTTAAAAATGCAGATGCCATATTATTAATAACAGAATGGCAAGAATTTAGAAGTCCCGATTTTGATGAAATAAAAAAATTACTCAAAACCCCCTTATTTTTTGATGGGCGCAATCAGTTTAAACAACAGCGAATGGAAGCCATGGGCTTTGAATATATCCAAATTGGCGTTAATAAGTAACCCAAATAGAACAATTTTAGCGCTTAAATAACAAATGCCATTAGTCCTGATCTCTAGGGCTTATCCAAAATAAAATAATATTGAATGTCTAAAAATAAAATAATCGCCAAAAACACAATATTGTTATATTTTCGAATGCTGCTCACGTTGGGAGTCACGCTATATACCTCTCGAATTGTACTGAACACATTAGGGGTAGTGGACTTTGGTATTTATAATGTAGTCGGTGGCGTGGTGATAATGTTTTCTTTTTTGAACAGCGCCATGTCCTCCGCAACACAACGTTTTCTTTCTTATGAAATAGGCAAGAACGATTACGAGCAGCTAAAAAAGGTATTTAGCATGAGTGTTAACATTCATGTCATTATTGCACTTATCGTTATTATTTTGGCTGAAACTGCAGGACTTTGGTTTCTGAATACTAAGTTGATTATCCCTCTAGAGAGAATGGAAGCAGCCAATTGGGTATACCAGTTTTCTATTTTATCATTTGTGCTGACCATGATGGGCGTTCCGTATAACGCTACCATCATTGCAAACGAACGCATGAATGTATATGCCTTTGTCAGTGTTGTCGAAGTGGCATTAAAATTAATTGTCGTGTTTGCTCTTGTCCGGTTTGGATATGACAAATTAAAGATGTACGCCATTTTGATTTCTTGCGTATCCGTGATTGTTTGGATGACCTATAAAGTCTATTGCAAACGTAATTTTCCCGAATCGAATTACCGTTTTTTTTGGGAAAAATCGTTATACAAAACCTTGATGAATTATGCAGGCTGGAATCTTTTTGGCAATATAGCGGCTATAGCAATGGGGCAAGGCGTAAATATATTGCTGAATCTTTTTTTCGGCCCGATTGTCAATTCGGCAAGAGGCATAGCCTTTCAAATCAATGGAGCTGTTAGCGGATTTGTGATTAACTTCCAAATGGCTATGAATCCACAAATCATCAAATCCTATGCAGCCGATGATAGGAAGTATATGCATCAATTAATATTTCAAGGTTCAAAGTATTCTTTTTTTTTACTATTTTTTATCGCCCTACCCATATTTATGGAAGCTGAAATCATTCTTAGATGGTGGTTAAAAATCGTTCCGGAACATACGGTTCTATTTTGTAGGTTGGTGCTAATAAATACATTAATTGATTGCATATCCGGCCCTTTAATGACGGCAGCTCAGGCAACCGGAAAAATAAAAAAATATCAAGCGGTGGTGGGCGGTTTTTTATTATTAATTTTACCCATTTCATATGTATTATTAAAAAAAGGATTTCCTCCAGAGATAACTTTATATGTGAGTATTTCTGTTTCTATCATTGCCCTGCTTGCAAGGCTTTTTATTTTAAGACCTTTATTAAATTTGTCTATTCTTAAATTTACACGGACCGTATTAATTCCTATTTTACTGGTTGCGGTGATATCGGTTATTTTCCCTTTGATAGTTAAGTACAGCGTTAATCAAGAATTTATCCAATACTTGGCCATATATTTTCCTTTGATACTGAAATATAATCTTAATCAAGAATTAATCCAGTACTTGACTGTATATTTTCCTTTAATACTGAAATGTAATATTAATCAGGAATTAATCCAGCTCTTTACTGTAGGTATAGCTTCGATTCTATCGGTTACAATTTCTATATACTTGTTAGGATTAAGAAATGAAGAGCAAGTTTTTATGAAAAACAAATTGCGGAAATTTGTTTTTAAAACTAAAGAGAGATAAAAAGAATATTACCGCAGATGTTTCACCATAATATCAACAAAAATTACACAGACAACAGGATGCAGTTGATGCAACAAATAAAAAAAATAGTTCATTTTTTTCTAGGAAATAATTCTTACGGAAAACTGAGCTTATATAAACAACGTTTTATATCTCTCCCTAGAAATTTCTATTTAGATTACTTGTTGTACAAAAAACATTCTATTGTTTTTGAGCAAGATACATTCAATAAAATTGAGACATTAATAATTTTAAAATATCACTCATTAGAAAAGGGATTACTTCACAAAGAAATAAAGCATCAATTTGGAAAACAATATGTCATAGAATTATGTCAATTATTAAAAAGAAAAGACGTAATATCTAAGCGACATCGAACTCAAATTGCAGCAGCCTATTTAGCATTATGTAGTTATTATGAATCACATGTAGAGCACAATATCGACATTTCTAGTTACTTTGATGAAGCAGATTATGATCTTTTCAAGGAATATTCTGTTTCAAATTTGTCTAGCGTTAAAGAACACCAACTCGTTAACTATTTTGAAAACTCTGATAAGGACTTTTATCATTTTTCCAACTCAAGATGTAGCGTGAGAGATTTTACCGGTGATAAAATTCCATTTGATACGATACAAAATGTAATTGAACTTGCAAAAAATGCACCTTCTGTTTGTAATAGACAGCCTGTAAAAGTGTATTATATTGATGACAAGAAGAATATTGATAATATTTTTGCAATTCAAAAAGGATTGAAAGGGCACTCTGATGAGGTATCACAATTGTTAGTGGTGGTAAGTGACCGGAACTATTTTTATTCTGTTGGGGAGAGAAATCAGCTATATATTGACGGGGGCATTTTCTTAATGAACCTTTTATATGCTTTGCATTATTATAAAGTGGCTGCATGTCCTGCTCATTGGGGGCTAAATAATGATTCTGATAAAAAAGTAAATAATTTATTAAATATGTCAGATTCCGAAAAGGTCATTTGCTTAGTTGCAGTCGGGATACCACAGGATAAATTTAAAACAGCTTTATCTTTGAGGCGCTCTACTGATGAAATATTGATGAGAGTCCCGATAAGATGAAAATAGGTATACTTACTTTTCATTGGTCTGGAAATCAGGATGTTATGATGCAAACTTTTGCGATACATACTTATTTAAAAAAAATACGTTAAAAACGTAAAATAAAATTAGTAATACGTTTTTAAAGGAAAAAAGCAGGGCCGAAATATGATTATATTTTCCGGAATAATAAATAGATATTTTTAATTCAATCGTAATTTTTAATAAAAAAACAAATAAACATGCTTAAATCAGAAAACAAAAAAGTCGGGATATTAACATTTCATCACTCCCTGGACAATTATGGCGCTGTATTACAAACATATTCCATTTATCAGCTTATTAAAAAGTTAGGCTACGAACCCTATATTATTAACTTTATCCCAAAAGATCCATCTTTTAAAGCGAAGGTATTTTTCGCTTTAAAAAAGGTACTTGGATTTCAATTCGATTTATTTAGAAAAGAGTATATACCCAATATTCTTAAGGAGGTCGATAGTATTGACGATCTGAAAGAATTGAATAATTCCCTAGATTATTTTGTTGTTGGCAGTGATCAAGTATGGAGGTATAGAGATAATCACACGTACCTTTATAAATATTTCTTTGATTTTGTTAACGATGACAAACCAAAAATTGCTTATGCTGCAAGTTTCGGAATAGACCAGTGGCATGGCAATGAAAAAGTAACTCAGCATGTCGGTAAGCTGATGAATCGATTTCATTCAATATCTCTTAGAGAAGAATCAGGAGTTGATATTTGCAGAGACATAATGGGTATAGAGGGAACAAAAGTACTTGATCCAACTTTGGTATTGGATAGTACATACTTCCATGAAATTGCAAATCGTACACAGCTCAATAAAACAAGCCCTCATAGTTACATAGCCTATATGTTACTCGATGAGTCTCTGAATCAAGAAGTTTATTTCAAAAATTTAGCAACAAAAAATAATTTAAATTTCATAAAAATCAGAGGAATAACAATTTCACCGAAAAAACATCTCTATTTTTTGAATAGTATCAGCAGATGGCTTTTCTATATAAAAAATGCTGAAATTGTTATAACAGACTCATTTCATTGCGTGGCATTTTCCATTATATTTCGCAAAAAATTTATTTGTATTTCCAATGAAAGAACTGGCGTAACACGCTTGAAAAACTTACTGAAATTAGTTGGCCTGGAATCAAGACTTATTACAAGTTTGAGCCAAATAAATGAAGATGAAATATTTGTAAATGATATTAATTATGATGAAGTAGAAAAAATATTAGAAAAAGAAAGAAACAAATCAATTGAATTTCTTAAAAACAGTTTATTATAAGATTTTTATTTCATGATAAAATTATCCATTATAATCCCTGTTTATAATACCGAGAAATATGTATCCCGGTGTTTAAATAGTTGTTTAAATCAAACGGCTGACCAAGAAAATTACGAAATTATTGTTATTAACGATGGCTCTACGGATAATAGTCTTGATATAGTCAGGGATTTTGAACAGAAAAATAAAAATGTAACTGTTATTTCTCAAAAAAATCAAAAACAAGGTACAGCAAGAAATAATGGGGTGAAACTTGCAAAAGGTAAATACATCTGGTTTATTGATTCTGATGACTGGATAGAACCAAATGCTATTTCCGAGATTGTCAAATATCTATATATTCACAATTTAGATATTTTAAGATTTGACGGAGCAGATCGCCGTACCTATAACGATACCGCACAAATAAGATCGTGCCATCATATTCCACATCAGATATATTACCAGCACGAAGTTTTATTAGAGAATAAATTTAGTGTGTGCGTTCCGTTTCATGTATATAAAAAAGATTTTTTACTGGATAATGAAATTTATTTTCTGGAAAATATCTTTTATGAAGACAATGAATTTATGCTAAAAATTTTTGAGAAGTCTTCTTCATTTTCTTATTTAAATAAATGTTTTTACAACGTACTTATTAGAGAAGACTCTACTACTAGGTCAGTCGATTATTCTCGAAAACTGGACTACATTAGGGTAATTGAATCATACATTGAATATATAAAAACAAACAACCTAAAACCAGAAGTACAGCATATTTTTGAAATTCATATTGCTCGTTGCATGAATAGCGCGTTATGTGGCACAACAAAATCTCCAGATGTTTTTAATAAAGCAATTGAATTGCTGAGTAACTTGAAATATTTATATTTCCATGTCAAATGCTCAAAATCATATTTTCATATTCTTGAGTTTCATTTTATGAAATATCCAAAAATATTACGTAAGCTATTGTTAATGCATTACAATAATTAGACACCCCTATGATAGATCTTTTTACATATTTTATATATGTGCCCGTACTCTTTTTATCTATTTTTTTGCTACTGTTAAAAACCCATGCTTACCAGGACAGTGCAATTGATTTAATTACACGGCCAAATAGATTACGGATAAACCACTTTATTGCCCTCTTATTGATTAGCTTTATTGTTGGCTTTAGATATTATGTTGGTATTGATTGGGAAGGTTATAAAGATGCTTTCGAGTTTATACGACTGAATAAATCAGCTTCTTTTCAAGATGCACACATGGAATGGGGTTATTGGACGATTAATAAGGTTGTTGCTGAACTAGGCGGCAGTTACACATTAATGTTTTTTGTAGTTGCTTTTATAAGTTGGTATTTCATTTTTAAAAGCGTACCTGCTGCCTTATTACCATTGGTTCTTTATTTTCTTATAACTGATGAATTCTTTTTTTGGTCTATGAATGGGGTTAGGCAATTTGTTGCAGCAAGTATATTTTTATGTTCCATTAAATTTATAATTACGCGAAACTATAAGGTTTATCTGATATTAATTATTTTTGGTTTTCTATTTCACACCAGTATCTTGCTTGTTGCTCCTTTATATTTTGTTCCTTTTCAGAAGCTTTATAATCAGAAATTTTGGATAGTTGCTTTTATAGCATCATTTATTTTTTCAAATACACCTGCTTTAATTAACGGAATAACAACTGTATTTAAAAACCTGTTCGAGTTAATTCCAGTTTTATCTGCTTATCTGCAATATTTTGAGGATGTTGAAAGATTTGAAGCCAGGGAACAAGTTCGAGGATTAGGCTTTTATTTTAAACATTTAGTTACAATATTCATTCTGATTTTTAGCAAGTCAGTTATTGATAAATATCCACAAACAAAAGTATATTTTATTCTATATTTTTGTGGAGCAATTATTTTTAACTTATTCTCTACGTTTCAGTTGATAGGTCGAGTCAATGTGTATTTCCTTGTTTTACGTTCAGTTGTTTTGGCTATTATTGTAATTGATCTTTGGAGAAGCAGGAAATACAGGATTATTCCAACTGGACTAGTAACATTGTATTTTGTTCTGTATTTAACAACTATTTATAACTCATCTAATATGTGCTCTCCTTATAGATTCGATTTCATGAGGTTTTAGCGATTAATAAATACCTTACCTTCATCGAAGGTTAATAACAGTATATTAAAATAAAAACACTATATTTAAGCTAAACATTTGTTGTCTTTCCTCGAAGAAAATTGGCAATTGTTTTATGAAATCACTATGGATTATTCAATATAATATGAACGACAATATATTAAAAATAACTATTATTACTGACACCATTCAAGCTTGTCGAAAAGGGTTTTATGATTACCTTATTTTCTGTCATGCAAGTAAAAAAATTGTGACGAATTGGAGGTTGTCTTAAATATGAAAATAGCTATAGTTTATCCAAGAATTTCGCATTACAGAGAAGATTTTTTTAATGCCCTTGCTAAGAATTTTGATATAGATATTTATGTTTATGAAAATGATGTTGATAACATAAAAGAACATTTTGATATTTCTTCCATTAGCGTAAAGAAATTAAAATCAATAAAAATTTTTTCCAAGATAAAATTATTTAATTTCTTTTCTGTCTTAAGAGGTAATTATGACCTGGTTATATTGAGCGGTGAAATAAGAGTCATAACCATACCGCTATTGTTAATATTGTTAAGACTGTTTCGCGTCAAAACTATATTGTGGGGGCATGGGATTAGTATTCATTCTTATCTGCAAGAAGAGAAAAATCTGCATCCTTTTCGCATCTGGTTTCATAAGTTAGCTAATCATATATGGCTATACACCGAAGCGGAAAAAACTATCTACAAAAAATATTTCCCTGAAAATAAAATTACCGCTTTAAATAATACGATCAATGTTGCTGATATTTTGAATAGGCCGCAATCAGATAAGGAATATCTATTGGCTAAGTATGGAATAAAAACGCCAATTAATTTTATTTTTTGTGCAAGGTTTACGATATTAGAAAGGCGTGCTGATTTGCTGCTTGAGCTAATTAAAAAACTCGATCCTTCTAAATTCGGATTTATAATTATCGGTGAAGGCCAGTACAGGCCTGATTTTACTGGAATGCCAAATGTGCTGTGCCTTGGAAAAGTTTATGATACGCATATAAAAAATGAGTTATTTGATTTGGCTGATTTATACCTGCAACCAGCATGGATAGGTTTGTCTGCAAATGAGGCGCTGGCTTACGGAAAAGCGATTCTAACATTTAAACGTTCGCCAGAAATAAAGCAATGTGTCGAATATGCTTATTTGAACGAAAAAAACAGTTACATAGCTGAAGATGTTAATGATATGGTTGAATTTATTAATTCCTTAAATAAGGATAAGATAAAGACCTATAGTGAAAATAGTTTAACTTATGCAAAAGAGAATTTGTTAATGGAAAAAATGGTTTTAAATGCTGTTGACTCAATCAATTCACTATCTTGATGGCTTTGTTATGAAATTTGATATTTATTTTTTCTATAGGTTAATTAGATATTATTTTCCGTCAATATTGCGGTTTAATGTATTTGGCAAGCTATTTCGTAATCAAACTGTTGGAAAATTCTTATTAGTAGGGAAAGATACTAAGATACTAAAAAACTTTGAATCTGGAATTTGTGTTCAAATCGGATATAGATGCTTCATAGGCCCAAGTGTCAGTTTGGGAAACTTTGTTCTTATCTCTGATAGCGTTCATATTATTGGTAATGATCATATACATGATGTTGTCGGAGTACCAGTTACTTTAGCTGGCAGGCCAAATAACTATGAATTGCTTGAGACAGTTATCCATGATGATGTATGGATAGGGCATGGCGCAACCATTATGCGTGGGATCACAATAGGAGAAGGCAGTATTATTGCATCAAATTCAGTTGTGACAAAAGATGTGCCGCCCTATTCAATTTATGCTGGCGTGCCAGCAAAATTCATAAAAAAACGTTTTCCTGATCAAGATATTGAAAAACATAAAAAATTTCTTTTGTTGTTCAGGCAAGGAAAGTACAGGCTTTTGCATGACAATAAACCTATTTTCGCTAACAATTAATATAGAGCAATTATTTCACTAGAACTGGTGCGTCAAAATCATTGTCATTACCTCAGTACAATAATCAGCCGACAATTTCTGATGTAATTTATTTTGTTTTGCCCCGGCTTACCCTGATATTGAATATATTGTAGTAGATAAGGTGTCGTCAGATGACGATGCAGATTATTGTTAATTCCTGCAGCAGAGATAAAATTTATTGGGTTATGCCATCCTTCCAACTGAAAACCGGAAATTTTAATGGTAATTGGCTGCCACTGCTACTGATCAGGCTGCTATTGGTTTAATGCTCTGATTTATGTAGGCTTGTTCCTCGCAGCTTCTGTCAACAATATCACCCATCAATCGGAATAAAAGAGCCATGCCATACCTGACTATTATTTGCAAAAGAAGCCTGTTCATTGTCGCATGCTGGTTATTATCAAACCCATTAGTGCATGCGTATGATTTTAATTACAGTGAAAACTTTGAAACTTCGGATCCCTTTCGCCCTTGGGCAAGCAATGGGACATACACCGTCAACTTCAAAGGTTTGGAACAAGACGTTCCCCTTTTAGGGAACAGATATTTCAAACTCGACATAACGCTTGATACAGCAAGCTACGCGTATTTTTATATACCCCTCTCCCCTATCCCATCGGCAAGGGGAAAACTGAATTTCAGCGGAAAAATCCATGTCAAGGAAGCCGAAGGACACGGTTCCGCATCGTTGGGAACGAACGTCTCCTTGTCTCCGTCGCCAATAAGCGGTGTCAATATCATTGAGCGTCTAAGCCAGCCATCCACGGCATGGGTCACGCAAACGTCGGATCTGATCGCCGCGGCCAGGATGCCCCAGGCTCTTGCCGACTACGGAGCGACCGACAAAGACACGGGATTCTGGACTGACAAGGTCGGACTTTATGTTTTCGGTTCACCCGGCGACAGGATTGAAGTTTATATCGACGAGTTGTCGATTAAAGGCGCTGTTGACGATCCAAAGCCATACAAAAAATCAACGACAGAAGCATGGGCTTCCCATCTCGTCAGGATGGAATCCGTCAATTCAGAAAACCAAAGCAAAATCGACACATTAAAACAGTATCTGGCCAAAGCCAGTCCAGAAAAAGTTCAGTTGTTAGCGGGCGCTGAATCAGCCTTTTCAGAGGTACTGCATAATTTTAAAGGCGCATTAAAAACCCCTGCCCGGTCTCTGCAAAAAGTGAGCGACCATTGGCAAGTGCTTGATGGGTTGCTCGAGGATGATTCGAGCGCTGAAAATATAGTCATATTTCCTTGGCCAGCGACAAAAAAACTGCCCAATGGGCCGCGTCCGAAGGACAAAAACATGGACCCACTTTCTGTTCGCATGGCGCGCGGCACATTTGAAGCCGCATCGTTTGTGATCCGCGCAACCCATCGCGGCGTATCCAATGTCGCTATCCAGCCAACCGATCTTGTGGCGGCTGACGGAGGCGTTATTTCCGCATCCAATATCGATATCCGTGTCGTGAAGCGCTGGTATCAGTCCAACGATGGCCAAGTGAATTACACGCCAGACAAGCATCATCTATCCGAACTGTTATTAAAAGATGACAGCCTGGTGCGGGTTGACGCAGCGGCACAAACCAATGCGCTACGGGTAACATTGCCGAACGCCCCACAGTCTTACATCGACATCACTGCGCCAGCTGCGACTTTTCCAGGTGAAGCTTCGATATCTGATGCCAAAACCCTGCAGCCATTTAATCTTGTACCCCACTACAACCAGCAAATTTGGCTAACATTTCATGTGCCGGATAACGCCAAGCTCGGACTTTATAAGGGGGCTTTAAATATCCGTGACGCCGACGGACACGCCAACACGGTTAACTTGAGCCTGACGGTTTTACCGTTCACCCTGAGCCAGTCGCGTCTTGAATACGGCATTTACTATTCGTCGGTGCTGTCTAAGGGCGATAAGCCGGGTTTTTCCAATGCCAAATCGAGCGCTCAAATCATGGCCGAACTCACCAACATGCGCGATCATGGAATAAAGTATCCTACCGTCTACGAACCCCTTGCCAACCTGGAAAAACGGTTGACCATGATGAAATCTGCCGGTCTTCCCACTGACCGCCTATATGAACTGGGTAATTCCGGGATCCATCTGTCTTCTTCTACTCCAGAAGAAATACAGAAATTCAAACATGTGGCCGGCTCAGTCATGAAGGTGGCCGCCAAAAACGCTTTTTCCAATGTGCATTTCTACGGCGTTGATGAGGCTTCCTTGGCTGTTTTGGCTCAGGAGCGCCCTTTCTTTGAAGCAGTACACCAGTTGGGGGCCAAGGTGTTTACGGCGGTAAATTCGAAAGCCTCCACCGTAGATTCTATCGCGGCAGCAGGGAACCTACTCGACGCCCCGGTACTCGCCGGCGAAAGAACCGCAGAGGAGATTGCAGCGTGGCGCAGCCATGGGGCAAGTCAGGTGTTTTTGTATGCCAATCCTCAAGTCGGCGTCGAAGACCCTGAGATTTATCGCAAGAATTTTGGCCTTGGCATGTTTGCCGCCGGCTATGACGGCGCCATGAATTTCGCTTATCAATTTCCCTTCGGAGCGACATGGAACGATTTTGACGACCCCAAGAAACGCTACCGCGACCACATGTTTACTTATCCAACGTCCGATGGCGTCATTGATACTGTCCAGTGGGAGGGCTTTCGGGAAGGGATCGACGATACGCGCTACCTGGCGACATTGCTGGATCTTGATCCGAATCGCACCGAAGCAGAGATGCGTGCGTGGGCAACATCCCTGCTCGGCAAAAACAGGGATGTTGCCGCCATCCGCGAGTTGCTCATTGACGAGATTCTTAAAGTGCTGGCAAACAAAAAACCTGCCAACCCGGCTGGCTGACAGTTCTTGAAGCTATGGTGCTGATGAAATCAACATGCTGATTGGTATCGCATTTCTTAATATCGACTTTATTTAGATGAAAATATCGCCCATTTTTAACCCATAAAGACTCTCACTAAGGAAACTCTAGAGATTTTTTGCAGAAAAAATTTGGCTAGATTAGCCATACAACTCAATTTAAAATTTAAGGATTATTCATGTTTAAAAGTAAAAAACTACTCATCACCGGCGGCACTGGCTCTTTCGGCAATGCTGTGCTGGACAGATTTCTCAATACTGACATTGAGGAGATTCGCATTTTCAGCCGTGATGAAAAAAAACAGCACGATATGCGGCTCCTCTATAACAACGATAAGATCAAGTTTTACATTGGCGATGTACGCTCTTTTGACAGTATCGATACTGCAATGTGTGGTGTTGATTACGTGTTTAGTGCCGCCGCGTTAAAACAAGTGCCCTCTTGCGAGTTTTACCCGATCGAAGCCGTTAAAACCAACATTCTGGGTACTGAAAACACCCTGAAAGCGGCGATTAAAAATAACGTTAAAAACGTTATTGTCTTAAGTACCGATAAAGCCGTTTATCCGATTAATGCGATGGGTATGAGTAAGGCATTGATGGAAAAAGTGACTATTGCGACATCGCGCAATGTGCCGGCAGGCGGGACAACCATGTGTAATACCCGTTATGGTAATGTGATGGCCTCCAGAGGTTCTGTTATCCCTTTGTTTGTTGAGCAGATTAAAACAGGCAAACCGCTGACCATCACTGATCCGGATATGACGCGTTTTATGATGTCCTTACCCGATGCGGTTGATCTGGTTTTATTCGCCTTTAAGAATGGTGTACAGGGTGATACGTTTGTGCAAAAAGCGCCTGCCGCAACAGTTTTAACGTTGACGGAAGCGTTAAAGAAAATCTTCAATGCCGATAATGAAATTCGCATTTTGGGTACACGGCATGGTGAAAAAAAGCATGAAGCCTTGTTGAGTAGAGAAGAGTATTTGAAAGCTGCGGATTTAGGTGGCTACTTTAGAGTTTCTGCGGATACGAGGGACTTGAATTACGGGATGTATTACGACAAAGGGGAGCAGGAGCTATCTCAAGAGCCGGATTATACTTCAGAGAATACCGAACGCCTGGATGTTGACGGTATGGTTGAGCTGCTGATGAAGCTGGATTACATCAAGGATGAACTCCAGGCATGGGAGCTTAAACAGTTATGAAGATTTTAGTTACTGGATCAAACGGATTTGTCGCCAAAAATCTGATGGTTCGTCTTAACGAATTGGAAGGCTTTGAAACGGTCACGTTTTCACGGCAAATGCCTGAAACGCAACTGGCCGGTCTTATTTCAGATATTGACGCGGTTGTGCATTTAGCCGGCGTAAATCGCCCGCCATCGCCGGAAGAGTTTGTATCCGGCAATACAGGCCTTACACAGAGCTTGTGTCTGGCACTGCTTGACTGCGGACGGCAAGTGCCGGTTATTTTCACGTCTTCAACACAGGCTGCGCTTAATAATCCTTACGGTAAAAGCAAACTTGATGCTGAACAGACCTTACGACGCTATGCCGCACAAACCGGGGCACCGGTTTATATCTATCGCTTGCCCAATGTTTTTGGCAAATGGTGTAAACCTAACTATAACTCGGCGGTAGCAACGTTTTGCCATAACATCGCAACAGGCTTGCCGATTCAAATTAACGATAGCAATGCCGCATTATCGTTGGTTTATGTGGATGATGTCGTCGACGAATTTATTCGTGCACTAACAAACAAGCTGCATCTTGAGGCTACGGAGTTTTGCTCTGTGCCTATCCAGTATCAGACTACGGTTGGCGAACTGGCGCAGCAACTGGAAGCGTTCCGCGATAGCCGTACTTCGTTGATTTCGGAAAAAGTGGGAGCCGGCCTGGTACGTGCACTTTATTCGACCTACATGAGTTACTTGTCACCCGAGGCCTTTGCTTATGAAGTGCCGAAATTCGGTGATCCTCGAGGCGTTTTTGTCGAGATGCTCAAGACCAAGGATTCCGGGCAGTTTTCTTTCTTTACCGCGCATCCGGGCATTACCCGTGGCGGGCATTATCATCACTCCAAGACTGAAAAGTTTCTGGTTATCAAGGGACAGGCGCGTTTCGGATTTCGTCACATTCTGACCGACGAAACTTACGAACTGGTTACTTCGGGTGAACAGCCCACGATTGTGGAAACCATTCCGGGTTGGTCGCATGATATTACCAATGTGGGTGAGGAAGAAATGGTGGTGATGTTGTGGGCCAATGAGATTTTTGATCGCGATCGACCTGATACGATTGCAAGCAAGGTTTAATATGAAAAAACTAAAAGTAATGACTGTAGTTGGTACAAGACCTGAGATTATCCGGCTTTCTTCAGTGCTTAAAAAACTGGATGCAACCGAAAGCATCGAGCATGTATTGGTGCATACGGGGCAAAATTATGATTACGAACTCAATGAAGTATTTTTCCAGGATTTCGGCATAAGAAAACCGAATTATTTTCTGAATGCAGCAGGAAAAAATGCGACTGAAACCATTGGCAATATCCTGATTAATGTTGATCCTGTCCTGGAAAAAGAACAACCGGATGCTTTTCTGGTTTTAGGCGATACCAACAGTTGTCTTTGTGCGATTCCGGCCAAAAAACGCCAAATCCCCATTTTTCATATGGAAGCCGGCAACCGCTGTTTTGATCAGCGAGTTCCTGAAGAGACGAACCGTAAAATTGTCGACCATATCAGCGATATTAATCTGACCTATAGCGACATTGCCAGAGAGTACCTGTTAAGAGAAGGTTTGCCGGCGGATCGTATTATAAAAACCGGCAGCCCGATGTTTGAGGTTATTCATTCCCGTCTTGAAGAGATTAACGCGTCTTCAGTGCTTGATGGCTTGGATCTTAAAAAAGGCGAGTATTTTGTTGTTTCTGCGCACAGAGAAGAAAATATCAGTTCTGACCGCCATTTTTTTGCCTTGATAGACACCTTGAATGCGATGGCTGAGCATTATCAATTGCCTATCATTATGTCTACGCACCCGCGGACCCGTAAAAGAATTGAGGAAACGGGGGTCGTATTTAATCCGTTAATTAACCTAATGAAACCTGTGGGTTTTATCGATTATGTCAAGCTCCAGTTAGATTCAAAAGCCGTATTATCCGATAGCGGCACGATTTCTGAAGAATCGTCTATTCTGAATTTTCCTGCCCTGAATATTCGCGAAGCTCATGAAAGGCCTGAAGCGATGGAAGAAGCTTCGGTAATGATGGTTGGACTGAATAAAGAGCGCATTATGCAAGGCTTGATGGTTTTAGAAGCCCAAGGCAATATTGAAGTCAGAGTGACACGCCCCGTTAGTGATTACTCAATGCCTAATGTCGCCGATAAGGTTGTGCGGATTATTCTTTCCTATACCGATTACGTTAATCGCGTGGTTTGGCAAAAAAATAAAATATTATGAAAATTTGTTTAATTATCGATGATTATTTGCCGACGAGTATAAAAGTCGGCGCCAAAATGATGCATGAATTGGCATCGGAGTTTGTATCACATGGGCATACGGTTACCGTTGTGACTCCCGCTCCGGGTTTGAGCAGTCGATTTGAAATCTCGGAACTCGACGGCGTTACTGTTTGCCGTTTCCGCTCCGGCGAGATAAAGAATGTTTCCAAAGTAAAACGGGCCATCAACGAAACGCTGCTTTCTTACCATGCATGGCAAGCCTATAAACCCTATTTTCAGCAACATCCGCATGATTTAATTATTTATTATTCACCTACCATTTTTTGGGGACAGTTGGTCAATCGTTTAAAGAAATTGTGGGGAGCTACCAGTTATTTAGTGTTGCGTGATTTTTTTCCGCAATGGGTGATCGACAACGGCATGTTAAGCGCCAAGTCACCGATCACCCGTTATTTCAGATTTTTTGAGTCGTTAAGTTACCGTGCCGCCGATACGATAGGCGTACAATCGCCAAAGAATCTGGCCTGGTTTTCAAAAACCTGTACCATCAAAAAGCCGTTAGATCTTTTATATAACTGGGCCGCTGATGATCCGGTTCCTGCAGGTAAAAGCTATTACCGCCAAAAGCTGGGCTTGGAAAATAAAGTGGTGTATTTTTACGGCGGCAATATTGGTCATGCGCAAGACATGATGAATATAGTTCGCTTGGCTAAAGCGATGCGCTCCGAACAGGACGCACATTTTGTTTTAGTGGGTGCAGGGGATGAAGTCGAGCTGGTGCGTAATTCGATAGCGCAACATAATTTGAATAATATGACCCTGCTTCCTCCGGTTACACAAGATGAATTTAAAAAAATGCTGGCTGAGTTTGATATAGGCTTATTTAGCTTGCATCGCGATCATACGACGCATAACTTTCCCGGCAAGTTATTGGGCTATATGGTTCAAGAAAAGCCCATTTTGGGCAGTGTTAATCCTGATAATGATTTAAAAGATATTGTGGAAAAAACAGGGGCGGGGTTGATAACTATTAACGGGGATGATCAAGGCTTACTCAATAACGCTTTGAAATTATTGCATGATAGTTTGTTGAGAAAAACTCTGGGGGAAAACGCCAAGCAATTGCTTTCGGATGTATTTTCTGTGCAAGCGGCAGCAAATAGAATTTTAGCAACGACGAGTCGCATTGGCTGATGAGCAAAAAAGCTCAGGTTTGGGGTATACCCACTGTAAAACAGCGTCGAAAACGGTTCACCCTGATAGGTGTCATGATCCGGTATTTTGCCGGAGAAACCCGGGATATTATTTATCCTAGAAAATTCATTTGATCCGCGAAAACCAACAGTAAGCGACGCAAAAGCGCGAAAACAGTCAAAACAGATACCAAGTTATAGGTATCACCCGAAAGGTAAATGGGTCTCATGAGAAAGTCGGACAGCCATTTTAGGTAATTAACGGCATAATGAAAATTGCCGAACACACTTCATAACTACCATTTGCCCTCAAATTTATTAAGCTCAACTGATTTTTTAGGTTTAAACCTAAAAACCGCAGTTAGTCCACGAAAAGCACGAAAGACACGAAAGAAATCAGTATGTTGTATTACGCAGTCATTCACCCTTTGGGTGATACCTATAACTTGGTATCTCTTTGAATATTTTCGTGCTTTTTGTGTTTTTCGTGGATCAAATGATTTTTCTAGGTTAAAGGAATGAGGCGTTATACCGCTTGTATCGATTAGAACGGAATATCATCATCAAAGTCATCATAATGTGGCGGCGCAGGCGGCATGGATGAACCGGAATCGTTTTGCGGTGCCGATTGCTTGGGCTGATTGGCCGGTCTTGATGAAGGCGCCGAATATCCGCCCTGCGACTGATCACCACCAAACTCGGCGGTGCCGCCGCTACCGCTACGGCTGTCCAACATGTTCATGCTGTCGGCAACGATTTCAGTACTATACCGATCCTGACCGTCTTGACCTTGCCATTTCTGCGTACGAATACGGCCTTCAACATAGGCTTGACTGCCCTTTTTTAAATATTCACCGGCGATTTCAGCCAAACGATTAAAAAACACCACACGATGCCATTCGGTTTCTTCTTTACGCTCCCCTGTTTGCTTATCTTTCCAGCGTCTGGAAGTCGCAAGACGAATGGTCGTAACGGCACTGCCGCTAGGCAAATAACGCACCTCAGGATCGGCACCTAACCTTCCTATTAACATCACTTTATTAAGCATCTATTTCTCCAATTGTTTTCGCGGATTTTATCGGGTTAAGCACTGACGTACTGTGTAATCAAACTTTGTAACTTGTCTTTATCCAACTGCTGATTGTCGACTTTAAGATAAGCCAAAGCCTCCTCATAATGTAGTGTGATTTCTTCTATACCGCTGAGTTTACCCATTTCGGCAATGAATTCATTGGCATCCGGTTCGCTGAGTTTTTCCAGCGATATCAGCAGATTTGCCACATAACGGGGAGGCTGCATCCAAAAAGACACCAGCAACCAGCTGAAAGCCGCAGCGGCGCAAAATAAAAACACTGCCGTAACCCCGAATTCGCCGTTAAACCAGCCACCCACCAGTCCGCCCATAAACAGCCCCATAAACTGGGAACTTGAATAGGCGCCCATAGCCGTGCCTTTTAAATCGGCCGGAGCGGTCTTTGATATTAACGAAGGCAGTGTCGCTTCCAGCAGGTTAAAGCCGCAAAAAAACAGCCATAAAAACCCTATAATCCCGATCAGGTTTTGATGAACTGCCGACAAGCCCAATTCAGCCATTATCAACACCGTGATAGCACCCAGAAACACCTGTTTCATTTTACGTTTTTTTTCCGCCAGGATCACAAACGGCACGGCAAATGCCATCGAAATAACAAAAACGGGCAAATAAACCTTCCACTCATCCCCAGCCAATAATCCCGCACTCCTCATCAACGAAGGCACAACGACAAAAATGGCCATTAAAATCAGGTGCAAGGTAAAGATACCGTAATTCAGGCGCAATAAATCCGGGTTTTTCAGCACCTGCATGGTTTCTTCGGGAACGAACTCGGCATCCCGATGCAATTTGGATTGATGAGGATCGGGGACGATAAAAATTATCGCTAAAATAGCCAGAATGGTAAGTACCGCAGTTACCGCAAAAACACTCTGTACCCCGCCGAACCCGGAAATAATTGGCCCGGCTATGATGCCGACGCCAAACGATGCACCGATACTAATCCCGATAATCGCCATGGCTTTAGTGCGATGAACCTCCTGAGTCAAATCAGCAGCCAGCGCCATAATGACGGCCGAAACCGCACCGGCACCCTGAAAAGCCCGTCCCACCAAAACCCCGTAAATGGTTGTCGATAGTGCAGCAATCACGCTACCGATAAAAAATAACACCAAGCCGATGATAATGATTTTTTTGCGACCGAAGCGATCCGACAATAAGCCGAAAGGGATTTGCAACAGAACTTGAGGTAGACCGTAAATACCCATAGCCAAGCCGATCAGCGCAGGCGTTGAGCCTTCCAGCTGCCCGGCAAATAAAGATAATACCGGCAAAATCATAAATAGCCCCAGCATCCGCAAAGCATAAATGCCCGCCAAAGACCAGGTAGCGCGTTTTTCCGATGAAGTCATCGAGCTTGTAATGTCTTGCATTGTTGTCAAAACCAGCTTCTCCTTTTTGAACCAGAATTATCAAGAAAAACAAACGCAGCTGAGCGCAGGCTTTACAATCAACTGCAAATGCCGGACTAAGCCAGTGGTTTATCTCATTATTTTAATGGCGTCCATTATAACAAGCTTTATTTATAGGTTTCGCTCATTTGTGTTTGGGTTGCTGTTTAACTGAACAGCGCTATGGTCTGGGTTATCAAATGCAGCCAGATGGTTTTAACATCAATGACTGAAATTTGACTGGCTCTAACCATTCCAATAATGCCGACCATAATCCAGAACACGTTCAGCAAGGTATAGGCGCTGTCTTTCTTGAGTATCGAACACCAGGAAAGGATTACTGCATCTGTGGTGTTGAAAGCCCACACAAACAGAAACGGACTTTCCGCGCCCAGCCAACTGACCAGGGAGAAGCTGAAAATTCGCATCAGCACGCCAAGCATTTCGATAAACCGAATATATTTGAAAACGAATGAATTTAAGGTGTTGATCATTATTTAAAACCTGCTAATCGCATCAGTGCGGTAGTGTTCGTTGTTTGTATTAGGATAACTTTGAACGTATATTATATGGTTGTTTAAATTGCCGGAATTATTTAATGGATACGATCAGCATTCGTGGTGCCAGAACACATAACCTGAAAAATATCGATCTCGATCTGCCCAGAGATAAACTCATCGTCATCACCGGTCTTTCCGGCTCGGGCAAATCATCACTGGCATTCGACACCATTTATGCCGAAGGACAGCGACGCTATGTAGAATCCCTTTCTACCTATGCCCGGCAGTTTCTGGCGATCATGGAAAAGCCCGATGTCGACCATATCGAAGGCCTGTCACCGGCTATTTCGATTGAACAAAAATCCACCTCGCACAACCCGCGTTCCACCGTCGGCACCATCACCGAAATCTACGATTATTTAAGACTGCTGTATGCCCGCGCCGGTACGCCGCGTTGCCCCGAACATCAGGCTTCACTGGAAGCGCAAACGGTCAGCCAGATGGTTGACCATGTATTGTCGCAAGCACCCGATCAGCGCTGGATGCTGCTGGCCCCGGTGGTCAATGACCGCAAGGGCGAGCATATCCAGTTGCTAGACGACCTGCGCGCCCAGGGCTTCATCCGCGCCAGAATCGACGGCACCGTGTACGACCTGGATGAGCCGCCGGTGCTGGATTTAAAAAAGAAACATACCATCGAGGTTATTGTCGACCGTTTCAAGATTCGCGACGACATCGCCTTGCGCTTATCCGAATCCTTCGAGACGGCTCTGCGCATCGCCGACGGTATCGCGATCGCCGCCTGCATTGATGACGCGACCGAGTTGATGTTTTCCGAGCGCTACGCCTGCCCTCAATGCGGCTACTCGCTGCCCGAACTGGAACCGCGCATCTTCTCGTTTAACAATCCCAAAGGCGCATGCAGCAGTTGCGACGGCTTGGGCGTACGCCAGCATTTCGATCCCGAGCTGATTATTCATAACCCCGACATCAGCCTTGCCGGGGGCGCGATTCGCGGCTGGGATCGACGCAATGCCTATTATTATCAAATTATCTGTTCGCTGGCCAGGCACTATAACTTCGACCCGGAAGCGCCGTTTTCGGAATTGTCACAAGAAACTCAGGCGATTATTCTTTACGGCAGCGGCCCTGAAGTTATTGAATTCAAGTTCATGGTCGGAACCGGCTCGGTCAAAAAGAAACGCCATAGCTTTGAAGGCATTATTGCCAATATGGAACGGCGTTACCATGAGACCGATTCGCAAATGGTGCGCGATGAACTGGCTAAATATTTATCCCAAAAACCTTGTAACGTATGCGAGGGCGCTAGGCTGAATATTTCCGCCAGAAATGTGTTTGTTGAAGATTTGCCGATACACCATCTGACCCGTTTCCCGATCCGCAAATCTTTAGACTTTTTTAAGCACCTGAACCTGCCTGGAAAACGCGGCGAAGTTGCGGCAAAAATCGTCAAGGAAATCCAGGAAAGACTGGAATTCCTGGTCAATGTAGGACTCGACTATTTAACTCTGGATCGCAGTGCGGACACGCTTTCCGGCGGCGAAGCGCAACGCATCCGTCTTGCCAGCCAAATCGGCGCGGGCTTGGTCGGCGTGATGTACGTGCTGGATGAGCCGTCGATAGGCCTGCATCAACGCGACAACCAGCGCTTGCTGAACACCTTGTTCCGCCTGCGCGACCTGGGCAATACCGTGATCGTGGTCGAGCATGATGAGGATGCGATCCGTTCGGCGCAGCATATTGTCGATATAGGCCCCGGTGCCGGCGTCCATGGCGGACGCATCATTGCGCAAGGCACCCTGGAGGATATACTTAATAATGAAGACTCGTTAACCGGCCAATATTTATCGGGAAAAATCGGCATTACCATTCCCGAAACATTAACGCCGGCAGATAAAGATAAACAAATCACCATCCGCAATGCGCACGGCAATAATCTGAAAAATGTCGATATTGCCTTCCCTATCGGTTTGTTTACCTGCATCACCGGCGTATCCGGTTCCGGAAAATCGACGCTGATTAACGATACCTTGTACCGTCACGCGGCCCGGTTAATCAACCGTGCAGGAGTCATTCCCGCGCCTTGTGACGCGATCGAAGGCCTGGAGGAGCATTTCGATAAAGTCGTCGATATAGACCAAAGCCCGATAGGTCGCACACCGCGCTCGAATCCGTCCACCTATACCGGTCTGTTCACACCGATACGCGAATTATTTTCGGCAACGCCCGAAGCGCGTTCGCGCGGCTATACGCCAGGAAGATTCAGCTTTAACGTCAAAGGCGGCCGCTGCGAAGCCTGCAAAGGCGATGGCGTGATCAAAGTCGAAATGCATTTTCTGCCGGATATATTCGTTCATTGCGATTTGTGCAACGGCAAACGCTATAACCGGGAGACGCTGGAGATCCGCTATAAAGGCAAAACCATCCATCAGGTGCTGGACATGACCGTAGAAGATGCGGCCGAATTTTTCAGTCCGGTGCCGACATTAGCCCGTAAATTACAAACTCTGGTTCAGGTAGGTTTAAGTTACATCACCCTGGGACAAAATGCGACCACGCTGTCCGGCGGCGAAGCGCAGCGGGTAAAACTCGCCAAAGAACTGTCCAAACGCGACACCGGAAAAACCTTGTACATACTGGATGAGCCGACCACCGGCCTGCACTTCCACGACATCAAGCAATTGTTGAATGTGTTGCATACCCTGCGCGATCACGGCAATACCGTCATCGTGATCGAACATAACCTGGATGTGATCAAGACCGCAGACTGGATCATCGATATGGGACCCGAAGGCGGCGATGGCGGCGGAACGCTGGTTGCAGAAGGCACGCCTAAACAGATTTCTGAAAATGAAGCCTCGCATACCGGGATGTATCTGAAGCGGTTTTTCGAGTAGTGGATATACCGAAATCAATCCACGAAAGACACAAAAAGCACGAAAATATTCAAAGAGATACCCAGTTGTAGATCGTCACCCAAAGGATGAATGACTGCGTAATATAACATACTGATTTCTTTCGTGTCTTTCGTGCTTTTCGTGGACTAACTGCGATTTTTAGGTTTATGGTTATTTCTTTTTCAGAGACAGATCAAACAACAGCTTTTCGTTGCCCGACATGTCAACTGTAAGGTTTTTTCGTGTTTTTCGTGGACCATGTTACTCATCAACCCACTCATAAATCTCCGTCAAAGTCGTATCGCATTGACAGCAACTGGTACCGCAAGATGCCGTCAACGGCAGTTTGCGCACCTTGCCTTTGCTGATCCATTTGTCGAGCATGCCTCTTAGGGCATCGGCATCCATGTCGAAATGGATAATTAAATCCGCCAACGCAATTCGGTGCTGCGCCCTTAAATAGGCTCTCAAATCAGACAGTATCATGTACAGATTCCCTCCGATGTTTTACCTCTGTGACCTCAGCGTTTTTACCCAGTAGCCACAGGCCGAGCAATACCGCTGAAAAGGCAATGATTAGTCCGCTTATCCAGACCAGCGAATAATCTGGATGCTCACTATAGGTCATCGCTTGATAAAAAATCGTGGCGGTCATGTAGGCGATACCGGTCGTCCAGAACACCACGAACACCGTCCAGTTCATGTTGGTTTCCCGGTAAATTGCAGCGGTTGCCGCAACGCAAGGGGCATACAGTAAGATAAATAATAAATAGGCGAAAGCCCCCGCCTTGCCATCAAAACTTTGCTGCATGGCGGCAAAAGTACCGGCATTGACTTCCTGTTCACCCGCTGCCGCAGTCATATCGTCGACGTTGCCGATATTCAAACCCAATGGATCCAACAAATTATCGGCAACGTCGTGCAGGTTTTTAGGCACGGTTAAACAGGCGTCAATCAAAGCCTGTTGAAGATTGAACGGTGCTTTATCGGCGGCTGTTGTATCGGCCACCGCAAGCTGGCTGTATAAGGCATCCAGGGTTCCGACCACGGCCTCTTTGGCTAAAACGCCGGTAAATATACCGACCGTTGCCGGCCAATTGTCTTTTTCTATGCCCATCGGTTTAAACGCCGGTGTCAGGCCGCGACCAATCTCGCTCAATACCGATTTATTGCTGTTTTCCTGGCCGAATGAACCATCCGTACCCAGCGCATTAAGAAAGTTCAGTACCAGCACCATCGGTACAATAACCTTGCCTGCATTGAATAAAAACGACTTTAGTCGATCCCAGGTTCTGATAAAAACGCCGTGCACTGTCGGCATGTGATAAGCGGGCAATTCCATAATAAAGGGGGATGATTCCCCTTTAAATAAGGTATGGCGCATGATTAAACCGGTTAACACCGCTATTGCAATGCCCAACAAATACAAACCGAACACCAGATTCTGGCCGCCGACCGGGAAAAATGCGGCGGCAAATAAGGCGTAAACCGGCAATCTGGCACCGCAAGACATGAACGGATTCATCAAGTTGGTCAATATCCGGTCACGTTGGTTTTCCAGAGTCCGCGTGGCCATAATCGCCGGGACATTACAGCCGAAACCGACGATCATCGGTACGAAGGATTTACCGGGCAAACCGATCATGCGCATGAATCGGTCCATAACGAAAGCCGCCCTGGACATATAACCGGAGTCTTCCAGTGCCGACAGAAACATAAACAGGAAGCCGACAATCGGGATAAAGGTGGCAATTACCTGTATGCCGCCGCCCACGCCATTGGTGATTAATACGATCAGCCATTGCGGCAAGTTCAGCTCGGTGAGCGTCAGACTTAGCGCGTCGATCAATAACGCGCCTACGGCTTGATCGAAAAAATCGACGAAGGCGCTGCCGATATTAATGGTAAACATGAACATCGCGTACATGACTAACAGAAAAATCGGGATACCCAGAAAGCGGTTTAAAACGATGTTGTCGATTTTATCGGTTGTGTGACGAGTTACCTCGGTTAGCTTGCAGACTGCGCCATTGGTTAATTCATTGACGAATCCGTAACGGGCGTCGGCGGCGAGAATGTCGATTTCGTCATCGGTTTCGGTTTCTACCCGGCGTTGTAATTGCGCAACTGTTTGTAGGGGCGAATTTATTCGCCCTTGGGCGACCAAGGCCTCCCCTACAATCTGTTTGGCCAAGGTATCGTCTTCCAGCAAGCGAATAGCCAGCCAACGCAGATCGCAGTCATGCTGCTGTGCGGCCTCAATCAACGACGGTGAAATGTCATTGATAGCTTGCTCTAAAGCTGATATATAGCTGATTTTTACCGAAGGTATAGGCTTGGCGATAGCAGCACTATTGATGGCCACTTTTAATGCGCCGATACCGTCCTTATTCGAAGCGCTAATCGGAATAACCGGGCAACCCAGAAAATCCTCAAGATAATCGACATCTACTTTAATGCCGCGTTGTTTAACGGCGTCCATCATGTTGAGCACTAAAATCATCGGCACCCGCATCTCGATGAGTTGCGAGGTCAAATACAGATTTCGTTCCAAATTGGAAGCATCAACAATATTAATGATTAAATCGGCCTGCTTGGAGGCGACATAATCACGAGCGACTTTTTCATCTAAAGAGACCTGATCGTCGGCAGCTTCCAATGAATAGGTGCCGGGTAAATCGACTAATTCGATCAATTTAAGATCGAAGCGGTATTCACCGGTTTTTTTCTCGACGGTAACGCCGGGCCAATTGCCTACATGCTGTCTGGCACCCGTTAATGCGTTAAATAGTGTGGTCTTGCCGCAATTCGGATTGCCGACTACGCCAACCGTAAAATCAGTTTTCATCAGAGTTTCTCTATCAATAATATTGCTGCTTCATCCTTACGCAGGGTTAATGAAAATCCACGCAACTTAATCTCAACCGGATCTCCCATCGGCGCAAAACGGGTGACGCTAAACTCGGTTCCCGGCGTCAAGCCCATAGCCAGCAAGCGTTTTCGATAAGCCTTTCCCGATGGCTCAAAGCCGATGATTTTTCCCGAATCACCCACTGCCAGGTTTTTTAAGCTTATAGCCATAAATTTAAGTATTGAAATAAAGTGCATTAAAACCAAACGCTCCGGGAGTTATCAACAATCATTCTCATTAAGATAACTATATCATATAACCGGATCATATAACCGGTATTTTCATAAGGAGTGAAAAAGGGCTAGGCTGGAACAATTTCGTGTTGTTCCACTCTTAGAGACAGCAATATTTCACTTATGGAAGCAAAGCTTTTTATGGAGCGATGCAACGGCAAGGTTGGAAATAAGTAGGGACCAAAAGTTTTTTAACAAAGTGAAAAAACCATTTACCACGAAGGACACGAAGAAAAATAATTATCTTCTCGCTCTCCGTGCTCTCCGTGGTGAACAAAAATGTTAAAAAACTTTTGAGCGACTATTTATGGAGCAGGATGAGACGCTTTATGATGAAGGGTGGGGAGCGAGGGATGAATCCTGTAACGCTCCCGCTGTGTTAGACACAGAGAAATGCTGCTATAAAGATAAGCCGAAGATGATTGGGGCGTACATTATGGACGTGAATTTATTCGCATCCATAATGTATAAACTTAATTACGGTTACGGCTCTTCAGTTTTCGCTAAACCAAGCCAATTACCGCGCAGGAAACAGGCTTGAATGCACTCGTTGTATATAAAGAACGCTACACTTCAAATTCAGAACGTTGATGCCCAGCATTCAGCAACTCCTGCATCCATTTTGGCGCCACCCCGCGTCCTGTCCATGTTTTGTTAAAATCATCGGGATGACGATATTTAATGGCAACTTTTGCACCCTTGCGAACCGACTTCTTCTCGGTCTCGTGAATTTCTACAATAACATCGATAGAGGCCGCCAATTCTTTAATTTGCGCCATAACCTCTTTACGCTTGCTAGCCTGCATATTTTTTAATGCTTTTTCTGCGTTTACAATAACAGCTTGTAATTCATGCTCAGAAAGATCTTGATACTCGGTCATTTTTAGCCCTTAAAATAAATAAAAAACATATATTAACTTTATCATTAATTTTAATATAAATATATTAAATTATTCGACAACAAATATGTACCGCCTCATCTTACTTTGACAACAACATGATTTTTTGCGAATTACTCCAAGTTAAGTTTTACAGAATCAGGCGATTTATCATACAGCAGGAAGTGATTATTCAATCTTAAAGTTTTTTTCATTTAATAATCGGTCGTTTTTATCAAACAGCCTTACAGACCAGTTACCTTTTTCAGCATCAGAAAATAACTTACGACTTGAAGTACGCCATCTATTACCCGATATAATTAACGCCCTCCTGGTAACGACAACACCCTCTTTCAACCATTCATGATAAACCTTGCTACCCTTCATTGCGTTCAATTCAGTAAAATAATAAATCCATGTCGGCTTTTTGTTGTTAAGGTTCACAGACCTCACTATTTCACCTACCGGCTCTTTATTATTAATCTTGTAAGTTAATACTGCTCTCACTTCATTAGTATTAACTTTTAGATGTTCCTGCTCCTTAATAACTTTTTTGCTGGCTTGTTTTTTTATAACTTCTTTAACTGGAATTGCAGCAGTTTGTTTGCTGTTCTTATTCAGCTCTTTTCTCGACTTGGCCAAGAGATTGGCTTCCACAATTGCCTGCGTCGATATGTCCAGGTTTTTTATCTCGACTTCCTTAAGCTCAGCCTGCGGCGCCACCTGTTTTTCTATAGCATTAACTATCACCGCCGCATTATCCTGCGTATCACTATGAATAAAATAAAACAACGATATTAAAATCATAACCAGTACACTGGCTGCTAGCAATATCCTTTTGATATTCCACTCCGTTATCATCTTTGGCGCCAAGTCCACTGTCGCTTGTCCAGATATAGGATATTTAACTTGAATTACAATGTTTCGTTTGTCGGTCATAAAATCATATCTACCCTGCTTTAGGTGAAAACACTCGGTTGCTTTTCTTATCTTAACACCGCATATTTTAGTCAGCGAATGCGTTAAATCTTGGTAATATACTCCTTAAGCGTTCAAACAAAGACAAAATCCTTGCAGAATAAATTGGATATTCAAAATGAGTAAGCTGCTTAAACTTTTTCAAGACTCTTCTTCTCTGTACGGCAGCAACGCCAGCTTTGTTGAAAATTTATATGAACGCTTCCTGGAAGACCCCGACTCGGTTGAACCCAGCTGGCAAAAAGAATTTACCAAAATTCACCGCGGCGCTGATTTTGAGACCCCTCACAGCCCGGTCGTAGAACGCTTTGCGCAACTCGCCGTTAAATCTCAAGACAGACTGGCAAAACTACAAGGCTTTACCGAAGAAAGTGTCAAAAAACAATCGGCTGTTGCCCGGCTTGTTAATCATTACCGGGTTCGCGGACATCAGATTGCCGCCAATAATCCATTGGGGAAAACCATGCCCCCTCCTCCCGATATGGATCCCGCTTATTACGGTCTTGCCGAACCTGATATGGACACCCTGTTCGATACCGGCTCACTTTACGGTATTGACCGACTGCCTTTGCGCGACATTATTGCGAACCTGCAAGAAATTTACTGCGGCAGTATCGGCTCTGAATACATGCACATAGTCGACACCCATATCAGGCGCTGGATCATAAATCGCTTGGAAAGCTCTAAAACCAATTTGGAGCTGACTCCTGAAAAAAAACACTGGCTGTTAAAATTATTGACTGCCGCCGAAGGCATAGAAAACCATTTACACAATCGGTTTGTCGGCCAAAAACGTTTTTCTCTGGAAGGCGGCGAATCGCTGATTCTCATTCTGGATGAATTAACTCAAGGATTTGGCACCAAAGGCGTTAATGAAGTTGTGATCGGTATGGCTCACCGAGGCCGCTTGAATGTGCTGGTCAACATCCTGGGTAAGAGTCCTGCCAGCCTGTTTAATGAATTTGCCGGCACTTCGCCGCTTTCTCCGGGCGTCAGCACCGGCGATGTGAAATATCACATGGGCTTTTCATCCGACATCAGTACGCCCGGCGGCCCTCTTCATATAACGCTGGCATTCAACCCTTCACATTTGGAGATCATCAATCCGGTGGTCGAAGGCTCGGTTAAGGCCCGTCAGGACAGAGCGGGAGGAAACGGCAAAAATACGGTAATTCCCATTTTAATCCACGGAGACGCCGCCTTTTCCGGACAAGGCATCGTCATGGAAACCCTGAATATGTCGCAAACCCGCGCTTTTTCCACCGGCGGAACCGTGCATATCGTCATCAACAACCAAATCGGCTTTACTACCAGCAATCCGCTGGATGCACGATCCACGCTTTATTGCACCGATGTGGCCGGTATGATCCAGGCACCGGTTTTCCATGTCAATGGCGACGATCCCGACGCCGTTATCTTTGTCACCAAACTGGCAATGGATTACCGGATGACCTTTAATAAAGATGTGGTCATCGACCTTATTTGCTATCGCAGACTTGGGCATAATGAAGCCGATGAGCCCTCGACTACCCAGCCTTTGATGTATAAAAAAATCCGCAAACTCAAGACTACGCGGAAGCTTTACGCCGAAAAACTCATCAAAGCCGGGCTTATCACTGCTGAACAAGCTGCAGAGTTGGAACAAAATTACCAAAAACTGCTCGAAGCCGGCGAAGTCGTTTCCAGACCTATCCTGGCCGACGGCCCCTACCCGTACACCAACCAATGGAATAAATTCCCGAACAGCGACTGGAATCCAGTCTGCAATACCGCAGTTTCGATGGATCATCTGCGCTTTTGTAACGACAGAATGCAACGCCTGCCGACCGGTTTCGAATTACACGCCCGAGTCGCAAAAGTCATGGATAACCGGCGTAAAATGGCGGCTGGAGCCATGCAGCTGGACTGGGGTTTTGCCGAAAACATGGCCTATGCGACGCTGCTGCTGGATAAATATAACGTTCGTTTAACCGGCCAGGATGTCGGTCGCGGCACCTTTGTGCATCGCCATGCTGTTTTGCATAATCAACTCAATAATAAAACCTATACACCGATCAAACATTTAGACAAGGATCAGGGCAACGCGCAGATTTTCGACTCCCTGCTGTCAGAAGCAGGTGTTCTAGGTTTCGAATACGGTTACAGCACAACGATGCCGAATACCCTGGTTATATGGGAAGCGCAATTCGGCGATTTTGCCAACGGCGCGCAAGTGGTTATCGATCAATTTATCAGTTCCGGCGAAACCAAATGGGGTCGCTTATGCAACCTGGTCATGCTGCTGCCGCACGGCTTTGAAGGCCAGGGACCGGAACATTCCTCCGCTCGACTGGAACGCTACCTGCAACTGTGCGCCGAACATAATATTCAGGTTTGCAGCCCGACTACGCCCGCACAAATATTTCACTTGTTGCGTCGCCAGATGCTTCGACCCTATCGTAAGCCATTGATAGTCATGAGCCCCAAGAGTTTATTGCGTCATAAACTTGCGATTTCCACGCTGGAAGATTTAACCAACGGTCGGTTTCAGCCCCTTATCGGTGACCAGGACGACATCAATCCCAAAAAAGTGACCCGCCTGGTCATGTGTTCCGGCAAAGTCTATTACGATCTGATCGAAACGAGGCATCAGGACAACCTCAAGCACGTCGCCATTGCCCGCATAGAGCAACTCTACCCTTTTCCCGATGAGTTATTTAAAACGGAAGTCGGCAGATACCCGCAACTTAAAGAATTTATCTGGTGCCAGGAAGAACCCCAGAATCAAGGCGCCTGGTATCAGTCCAGACATCACTTTTCCGACAATTTAGACCAAAAAATCAGCATAACTTATGCCGGTAGAAATGCCTCGGCGGCGCCTGCGGTCGGTAATTTCCGCGTCCATATCGAACAACAAAAAGCTGTCGTTCACTCGGCTCTTTACGGCAACCTTTCAGGAAAATAACAATGAGCATTGAAGTCCTAGTTCCCAACTTACCCGAATCCGTTTCCGATGCCACGCTGATCACCTGGCATAAGCAGCCTGGCGACACCGTGATTAAGAACGAAAACCTCGTCGACCTTGAAACGGACAAAGTGGTGCTTGAAGTGCCTGCGCCGGAATCAGGCATCCTTAGCAAAATACTCCAGCAAGACGGGGCTATTGTGGTCGGCGGCGATGTACTGGCCTTGCTCGAACCTCAAGCCGTAGAAGAAAACCCAACAACAGCGGCAGCCGAACCCGAACATGACGAGGAGTCGGACATCCCGCTAAGCCCTTCGGTACGTCGGCTAATTGCTGAAAACACGTTGGATCCTTCCGTCATCAAAGGCTCAGGAAAAGACGGCCGCCTGACTAAAACCGATGTATTAGATTATCTGCATAAAAAAACCCTGCAGGAAGCCCAGCTCATAGTCCCGGCGGCCAAAGAAATCCCCATCAGCCCCCCTTTGACAAAGGAGGAGGAAGCTACCGCCGCCAGCCATCCTGCGCCTAAGAAGGAAGCCGAAGGCAGGGGGATTTTAAATTTGCGGCCGGAACAGCGTGTTCCCATGACTAGGCTAAGAGCCAAGGTAGCCGAACGCCTGTTGCAGGCACAGCAAAATGCGGCCATGCTGACCACATTTAATGAGGTCAACATGCAAAACGTGATTGATCTTCGCAACCAGTACAAAGAACGCTTTGAACAAAAACATCATGTCAAACTGGGCTTTATGTCTTTCTTTGTCAAAGCCTCTATCGAGGCATTAAAACGCTTTCCGGCGATCAACGCCTCCATTGACGACAACGACATTATCTATCACGGCTACTATGACATAGGCATTGCGGTCAGCACCGAGCGCGGCCTGATTGTGCCGGTACTGCGCGATGCGGATCAACTCGATTTTGCCGGCATCGAACAAAGCATCGTCGATTTCGGCGCCAAGACCAGGGCAGGCACCCTGACCTACGACGACTTGAAAGGCGGCACCTTCACCATTACCAATGGCGGCATTTTCGGCTCCATGCTGTCCACACCGATACTCAATCCGCCGCAATGCGCTATATTGGGCATGCATGCGATCAAAGAACGTCCTGTAGTTGAACACGGCCAGATCGTTATCAGGCCGATCATGTATCTGGCTTTATCGTACGACCATCGGCTGGTTGACGGTCGAGAAGCCGTGCAATTTCTAGTCACCATCAAAGAATGCCTGGAAGCACCCGCCCACTTATTGCTAAATATATAAAGCCATGCAAAAAAAACACATGCAAACGTCATTTGACGTGATCGTCATCGGCGCTGGACCGGCGGGTTATTCCAGCGCTATCCGATGCGCCCAGCTCGGCTTAAAAACTGCCTGCATCGACAATTGGTGCGACAAAAGAGGCCTAGTCAGCCTGGGCGGCACTTATCTCAACGCGGGTTGTGTTGCGTCTATCGCGTTACTGGAATCAGCGAAAATTTATCACTCGCTGAACCATCACCTAAAAGAGCACGGCATTCAGGCAGAGGCGGTTTCTGTGGATATTGCGCTAATGATGCAGCGCAAAAACAACATTATTGACGCACTCAGCCGACAAATTGCCGACTCGTTTGCGGATCACAAAATTACCTACATGAAGGCAGAGGCCAGGTTACTCAATGATCTACAGGTGGAAATTACGCCTCTTGATCAATCGGGTGTTTCAATGCTCGAAGCCAAGCATATTATTCTGGCCTCCGGCTCCTCCCCCATTAATTTGTCTTGTGCGCCGATAGACAATGAATTTATCATCGATTCCACGATGGCTTTAAATCTCGACGCAATACCCAAGCGCTTAGCCATTATCGGTGCGGGGGTTATCGGCCTAGAATTAGCCAGCATCTGGAACAGGTTCGGTGCAGAAACCATTCTGCTGGAAGCGCAGGAAACATTTTTAAGCATGGCCGACCAGCAAATTGCGCTGGAAGCCTTTCGTATCTACACCGAACAGGGACTGGAACTGCGCCTGGGTGCGCGGGTTATTTCAGCCAAAAAAGGCAATAAGAAAGTCACCGTAGAATACCAGGATAGCGACGGCACTCATGCCCTGCGTGTCGATAAACTGATTGTTGCATCCGGCCGAAAACCCAATACCGAAAATCTGGCCGCCGATGAAGCCAATTTACTGCTCGACGAAAACGGCTACGTCCATGTCGATGAAAACTGCCGCACTAACCTGCCCGGTGTTTACGCCATAGGCGACCTGACCTTGCTCGGCCCGATGATTGCCCATAAAGGCATAGAAGAAGGCCTGTTTGTTGCCGAACAAATTGCCGGCATTCACAACCCTATCAACTACGATCTCCTGCCCAGTGTTGTTTTTACCAATCCTGAAATTGCCTGGGTAGGTCAAACCGAACAAGGTTTAAGAGCCATGGGCGAATCCATTAAAATCGGCATCTTCCCGCTAAACGCCACTGCCCGTGCTCACGCGATGAGCCAAACCGAGGGTATGGTTAAAATCATCGCTCACGCAGATACCGACGCTATACTCGGCGTTCATATCATCGGCATGCAAGCCTCCGAAATGATTGCCGAAGCCGTGCTGGCTATGGAGTTCTCCGCCAGCAGCGAAGACCTGGCCAGAACCATACACGCCCACCCTACCCTTGCCAAAGCCCTGCATGGCGCGGCGCTTACCCTTAAAAACAAGTTAAACGACTAGGGCCGCCGCCATTGCGATTGGCTCTACCTGCCGGCTACATCGCTGCCATTAAGTTAAGAATTCAATTCGCGCCCACGGCATATAACCAACAGCATTCGTTATTCTTGCCTAATCGGTTTTACCCACATCAAGGTTCGATTCCCAACCGCCGCCCAAAGCCTTGTAAAGCGCCGCCAGCGCCGTCGCCGTGGCGGTTTCGCTCTGGGCCAGACGATCCTGGTCTTGCAACAGACGCAATTCGACATCCAGTACCGTCAGAAAATCGCTCACACCTTCCGCAAAACGCAGATGAGCCAGTTCATGGGCCTTTACACTGGCCTGGGCCGCCGAAGTGAGCAATCCTCGCCGGATTCGCGCCCGGTTGTAATTCACCAGCGCATTTTCCGTTTCTTCCAAAGCGCTCAGCACCGTCTGCTCGTACTGGGCCAGGCTGGACTCGGCACGGGCATCGGCCGCTTTAATGCGGGCATACACACGACCTAGGTCAAATGCTGCCCAACTGATTCTTGGGCCCAAGGAATAGGCATCTGAACGAGCCGCCCCTATGCCCGAAAAGGTGCTGGCCTCTAATGCGATAGTGCCGACGAAGGTAACGCGCGGAAAAAGATCGGCAGTAGCGACGCCGATGCGGGCAGTAGCCGCTGCCAAAGTCCGTTCGGCAATGCGGATATCAGGGCGGCGGCGCAGTAGCTCCGCAGGCTGACCGATGTGAATGGTCTTGGGAATCCTGGGCAGCGGCGCAGGCTGAGACAGCTTCTCGGTCAAGGCGCCAGGAAACTGCCCGGTGAGTACGCTGAGCCGGTGAATAGCCTGATGAATGGAGCTCTCCAGAGGCGGAATGGTGGCCAGGGTGGAATCGAGCTGGGCTGTTGCCCTCGACGTATCGAGTTCGGTACCACGCCCGCCTTCGAGTCTGACACGGGTTATTTCCAGCGTTTGAGACTGGTTTCCGGCGTTCTTTTTCGCCGTTGCCAGCTGGTTTTGCAGCCCCCGCAACTCGAAATAATTTCTGGCTACTTCGGCGATCAGGCTGACGCCGAGATCCCGAAGACTGGCTTCCTGCGCATCGACTTCATCGCTGCTCGCTTCCACGTCGCGGCGCACGCGGCCAAAAAAATCGACTTCCCAAAAAGCGTCGAAACCGATGTTGTAGAGTTTCAGCTCTCGCGGCGCGAAGTCCCTGTTGCTCATAGCGCCGAAGCTGCGTTTCTGCTCGGTATAATTGGCGTGCGAGCTGACGATAGGCGCCAAATTCAGCCCCGCTTCCATATACAGCGAACGCGCCTCACGGAGATTAGCGCGGGCGGCCTGAAGATCGCGGTTGTGTCGCACCGTCTGCTCGACAAGTTCGGTTAGCCCCTTATCTTCAAACAGCTTCCACCACGCTACATCCACACCTTGCACTGAGAATTCCGGGTGGACGGCATTGGTGAAGGACTGACCGGCATCGGTTGCCGGAGTCTTATAATCGGGGCCTACCGCGCAGGCGCTCAGTGCAGCCGCGCAGAGGAAGGCCTGACCAAAGATTCTGCTTCGTTTAAGCGCAAGCCCAAGTTGCATGACAGGCAGAAATTCGGCGAAGTGCATCTTCATTCCTTGGTTCATAAGTCGGGGCCGGAAGAAGGTTCATGAGGCAGCAAGCCCTTGGCCTTGTGTCGGGAAGATTGCCAGCGTTGCGCCAAGCCCTGTGCGATCACGTAGAACACCGGCGTTAACAGCAGACCGAACACCGTCACACCCAACATGCCGCTGAACACGGCGGTACCCAGCAGTTGTCTCGTTTCCGATCCCGCCCCTTGGGCGATCACCAGCGGAAACACGCCCATGATGAAAGCGAATGAGGTCATCAAAATGGGCCGTAGCCGAATTCTCGATGCTTCTATTGCGGCATCAAAGCGGTTAAGACCGGCTTCCTGGCGCCGCTTGGCAAATTCCACGATAAGAATGGCGTTCTTGCTGGCCAATCCCACCAGTACGATGAAGCCGATCTGGGTGAAAATGTTGTTGTCCATACCGCGCAACCACACGCCGGCCAGGGAGGACAGAATGCACATCGGTACGATCAGGATCACCGCAAATGGTAATGACCAGCTCTCATACTGGGCTGCCAAGGCCAAAAACACGAAGATCACGCTCAGCGGAAAAACCAGCAGCGCGACATTTCCGGCCAAGACCTGTTGCAGACTGAGCTCGGTCCATTCAAAATCGAAGCCCGGCGGCAACTCTGCGCCCATGAGTTTATTCATCACAGTAATCGCCTGGCCGGAACTGACTCCGGGCAAGGTTCCGCCGTTAATTTCCGCAGCCGGATACATGTTGTAGCGGGTGATCTTGTCGGGACCGGTAATTTCCTTAACCGACATCAGAGATCCGAGTGGCACCATGCCACCTTGAAGATTCCGTGTCTTCAACTCGGCGACATCCGAAGGTTTCATCCGAAACTCGGAATCGGCCTGCGCCACCACCTGGTAGGTTCTGCCAAAACTATTGAAATCATTGACATAAAGTGAGCCCAGATAAATCTGCAAGGTGTCGAACACTTCTTTCAACGGCACATCCATAGACTTGGCCCGGGTGCGGTCCACGTCCAGAAAAAGTTGCGGCACTCCCGCGCGGAAGGTGGTAAACAGACCGGCCAGGCCCGGTTGCTGATTGCCCTTGGCGATGAGCTCGTTGACAGTGCTCTCCAGCGCGTCAATACCGGCATTGGAGCGATCCTGAATTTGCAACTTGAAACCGCCCGTCGAACTCATGCCTCGGATCGGCGGCGGGGCAAATACGGCAATATGAGCATCCTCGACTTGGGCAAGACGCTGGCCTAGATTTTTGACCACCGCATCGGCGTGAAGCTCCGGATGACCGGCGCGCTGATCAAAATCATCGAGCCGGGCGAACATCGTAGCAACGTTGGACTGGCTAGAACCGCTCAAGATCGAAAAGCCCGCATAGGCGTTCACATTCTTGACCCCTTCCGTTTCCAGGATAATGCGGGTGGCCTGCTGAACCATTTCCTGGGTACGGCCCAAAGAGGCCGCATCGGGCAGCTGCGCATACAAAATCAGGTAACCCTGATCCTGCTGGGGAATGAAGCCCGTCGGCACTTTTTCAAAGGCCAGAAAATTGAGTCCGTTGAGCCCCACATAAAGCACCAGCACTACCGCCGTCATACGAATCAGCCTACCGACCAGGCGCGCGTAGCCAGCACTGAACGAATCGAAGAACCGGTTGAAGCCGACGAAGAACCAGCCGAACAGTCGATCGAAGAGCCGAGTGAACCCGTCCTTGTCGCCGTGCGCCCGATCCAGCAGCAGCGCGCACAGAGCCGGACTTAAGGTCAACGAATTGAACGTCGAGATCACCGTGGAAATGGCGATAGTCAGGGCAAACTGCTTGTAGAAAGCACCAGAAACACCGGTGATGAAAGCGGTGGGCACGAACACCGCGACCAAAACCAGAGAGGTAGCGATGATCGGGCCTACGACTTCTGTCATCGCCTTTCGGGTAGCGTCGCGGGCCGATAAGCCTAAGGCGATGTGGCGTTCCACGTTCTCCACCACCACGATCGCGTCGTCCACGACGATACCGATAGCCAGCACCAGACCGAATAACGATAAGGTGTTAAGCGACAAACCCAATGCCGACATCACCGCGAACGTGCCGATCAAAGACACCGGTACGGCAAGCAGCGGAATGACGGCGGCGCGCCAATTCTGCAAAAATATCACCACCACCAGCACGACCAGTAAGATGGCCTCGAACAGCGTCTTGGTCACCGCGTCGATGGACTGCTGTACGAATACAACGGTATCGTAAACAAGCAGATAATCAAGACCTTCGGGAAAGCGCGGCTTGAGCTTCTCCATCGTATCCACCACCGCTTTTTTGGTGTCCAGCGCGTTGGAGCCGGGCAACTGGAAAATGGCAAGGCCCACGGTGGGCTCGCCGTCCAGGAACAGTCCCGCATTGTAATCCTTGGCGCCCAACTCGATACGGGCCACGTCCTTGAGGCGGGTCACCTGGCCGTCTTTGCCCTTTTTGATCACGATATCGGCGAACTGTTCGGCCTCCATGAGGCGTCCCGTCGTGCTGACCGTGTACTGAAAATCGGTATTTTCCTTAGTCGGTTGTTGCCCCACCACGCCGGCCGCTACCTGGATATTTTGCTCGCGGATAGCGTTGACCACATCGCTGGCGGTCAGGTTACGCGCGGCAACTTTCTCCGGATTCAACCACAGGCGCATACTGTAATCCCGGGCGCCGAACACCAGAATTTCACCGACACCGGGCAGTCGCGCCAGGGTATCTTTGAGTTGCAGCAGCGCGTAATTACTCAAATACACGCTGTCGTAGCGCTTGTCCGGGGAGATCAGGTTGACCACCAGACTCAAGTCCGGGCTGCGTTTCTTGACGCTGATGCCTTGCCGACTCACTTCCTGAGGCAGTTTTGGTTCGGCCAGCGCCACCCGGTTTTGTACCAGCACCTGGGCTTTATCCAGATCAGTACCCGGCTTGAAAGTAATGGTCAGCGACATGCTGCCGCTGTTGGTGGACTGGGAGGACATGTACAACATATCCTCGACGCCGTTCACTTCCTGCTCGATAGGCGTCGCCACGGTTTCTGCCACCACCTTGGCGTTGGCGCCGGGATAGGCCGCACTTACCACCACGGTGGGAGGCGCGATCTCGGGATATTGCGCAATAGGCAGGCCAATCAGCGCGAGGCTTCCGACCAGAACAATAATAATGGATAGTACCGATGCGAAAATCGGGCGGTCAATAAAAAAGTGCGTGAATCGATTCATGGTTTCAACTCATCATCGTGCGCACTGAGCGAGATGCGTTCGGGGTTCACCTTGATGCCCGGCTTAAGCTTCTGGATGCCTTCGATTACCGCCCATTCTTCCGGCTTCAAGCCTTCTTTGATCACGCGGGACTGGCCGATATGGGCGCCAAGCGCCACCTTGCGATATTCCACCTGGTTTTGCTGATTGACCACCCATACGAAGCGTTGCGCCTGATCCGTACCGATAGCCCGGTCGGGAAGCAGAATCGCTGGGTATGGAGCGCTTCCGCGAACCCGCATACGGGCAAAAAAGCCGGGGCTTAACAATTCGTCCGGATTGGCGAACACGCCCCGCAACGTTAACGTGCCGGTGGCTGCATCCTCACGCGGCGATATATAGTCGAGATGACCCTGGTGAGGAAAGCTAAGCTCATCAGCCACAGCCAGCTCCACCGGAGTCCGTTCATCACCCAGACTGCCGCGATCTCCTTCCTGAGCCTGACGCCGGTATTTCAGTACTGAGCGTTCGTCCGCATCCACGTAAACATAAACCGGATCGGTGGAGACGATGAAAGTCAACAAGGTTGCATCGGCTCCGCCACCGCTGACTAAATTGCCGGCGGTGATTAACTCGCGACCGATTCGGCCGTCTATCGGGGAACGTACTTGGGTAAAGTCCATATTCAGCCGTGCCGTATAAACATTGGCTTGTGCAGACTGAACGGCGGCAAGGGTTTCCCTTAAGCCTTTGCTACGGGCATCGTGTTCCTCTTCGGAGATGGCTTTAGCGCGAAACAAACGCTCGGCGCGTGCCAGGTCGTTTTTTGCCAATTCGTGTTTGGACTTGGCACGTTCCAGTTCGGCTTTGGCAAAATTCAGTTGGGCGGTGAACGGTTCTGAATCGATCTGGAATAAAAGATCGCCTTTGCTTATCTTGTCGCCTGCCTTGAAATTCACTTTCTCCAGATAGCCGCTCACCCGGGCACGCACGTCTACCGAATTGACCGCTTCGATGCGGCCCGTGTATTCGTCCCACTCGGTGACTTGTTGTGACAGGGCTTGGGCGATTTTGACATTGGGTAACTGTCCCTGCCCCGGCTGAGAACCCGAATCGTCATGGTTTCCGCATCCGGTCATGACCATCAGAATTACAGTGGCCAGCGGGCCAATTAGTGTGCGTTGCATTATTATCCTTTCATTCGAAGATGTTCTTTGATGCCATGTATCGAGACTTGATGCTCCCGCTAAAATTAAGCGGTGGATGACAACCGATATGCACGTTTCTTTTTTCATCCTTTTACACTCTGCTCTATAAATATAAAACGGTAAAACATATTACCATTTAATTTAAGGTATGCTTTATAATTTGAACAAATTAATTTCGTGAACACTACCCATGATTAAATGCGGACGGCCTCGCAAAGGCGAGGAACTTATAAGCCGTGATCGATTACTGGACACTGCCTTCAGTCTTTTTCTTGAATTCGGCTACGGCAATCTCAGCCTGGAAACCATCGCGCGGGATGCGCGCGTCTCAATGCGAACCATTTATAGCCAGTTCGGCGGTAAAGCCGGGCTATTCGGCGCGGTGATTAGACGCTGTAGCGACCAATTCGTCACCGACCTTTCTGATGAGTACGTCTTGGAGCGCTCTCCGAAAGAAGCGTTGACCGCTTTTGCCAAGCAGTTTCTGCACCGCATAACAAGGCCGGATGTAGTGCGCATACGCGCCATACTGATTGGCGAGTCGTTACGCTTCCCCGATCTTGCCACTCAATTCTATGAGCAAGGACCCCAGCGCACCCTCGATCATCTCGCGCAGTTTTTCGCCAGGCAGCAGAAAACAGGCTATTTTGCCGCAATGGATCCGCATTTTCTCGCCGACCAATTCTTGAGCGCATTACGCAGCGAACGCTTCCAAAAACTGCAACTCGGTTTGGAACCAACGCCCGACGAAGCGCAAATCGATGCCTGGGTGCGACAAGCCACTGACTTGTTTCTGCATGGCAGTCTGAATACCCAGGACATCGTGGTTGAATCTGGAAAAACCAATTAATCCACGAAAAACACAGCCACTATTGTGGTGATCACTATCCTGTTTTTAAAGCTGTTTTAATGCGTCACCCTGCCCATTGCCCATTTATAAAGCATCCCGCCTTATTTCGTGTCAAAATATGCCTTTATTTAAATGTATTAAATCGAGAACTTAAGTCTTTATGAGAATTGCTATTTTGTCCCGGAATCCAAAACTGTATTCGACCTCTCGGCTGGTTACAGCTGCAGAAGCACGAGGCCATAAGGTACGGGTACTGGATGTATTACGCTGCTATATGAATATTACTTCGCATAACCCATCGATTCATTATCGGGGTGAAGACTTGACGGGATTCGATGCCGTTATTCCCAGAATAGGCGCTTCAGTCACTTTCTACGGGACTGCGGTATTAAGACAATTTGAAATGATGAATGTATTTCCCTTGAATGAGTCGGTGGCCATATCACGCTCACGCGATAAATTAAGGTCAATTCAGCTACTGGCCAGAAAAGGGATCGGCTTACCGGTAACCGGTTTTGCCAATAACCCTGACGATATTGAAGATTTGATTGCTCAAGTTGGCGGCGCTCCGCTGGTGATTAAGTTGCTGGAAGGTACGCAAGGCATTGGCGTGGTCTTGGCCGAAACCCATAATGCTGCGGAGAGTGTTATTCAAGCTTTTATGGGCTTGAAAGCCAATATCATGGTGCAGGAGTTTATCAAGGAAGCCGGTGGTAGCGATATTCGCTGCTTTGTGGTCGGCGATAAAGTGGTTGCCGCAATGAAACGACAAGCAGCAACCGGTGAGTTTCGGTCGAATTTACACCGAGGCGGTTCTGCGGCTTTAGTGCGTTTAACACCGGAAGAACGCTCCACCGCGGTACGTGCCGCTAAAATCATGGGACTCAATGTCTGCGGCGTCGATATCCTGCGTTCTAATCACGGCCCGGTTATTATGGAGGTTAATTCATCTCCGGGACTGCAAGGTATTGAGAGCGCCAGCGGCAAGGATATTGCGGAATTAATTATCAAATTCATTGAAAAACGCTTTGAAACGCTGGAAATCTCTAAAGATAAATCGCCTACCAATTCAGACACCAGAACCCGTACTCGCGGTAAAGGTTAACCGTGCACCCGGCCAATTAAACGCGTAAGCTACCCGTTTAATTCTCTTAATCAAGGCAAAATATGTCGGATTTTAAAAAATATCAGTGTTTAGAATGTGAACATATTTATGATGAAGCCAAAGGCGATCCTGATAGCGGTATTGCACCGGGAACCCGTTGGGCGGACATTCCCGATAGCTGGGATTGCCCGATATGCGGTGCGCCAAAAAGTTTTTTCAAATTAATGGAATAAGCATTAATTTTTATAACCGTTCAGCGTTTTTGAACCCGGGAATATTAAAAATGAAACTTCACCGTAATTTTTGCATCGACTACATGGATGTAGATAAGCGGCGTGAGCAGGCAGCAGTAGCTTTAGTCGACTGCACGCCATCGGCATTATTCAACAAAACCGCTCAACTCCTCCTTTTGACGCTGCTGATTTTTTGTCCCATTAATGTATTTGCTGCCAACACATGGAGCTATCATCAGGAAAAAGACCGGTTAAGCAATGAAACCTATAGTTTTGCCCAATCTCCTTTACCGCCTCGCGGTCTTTATGACTACCTCAGACTGGAAATCATCTGCAAGGAAAACACCTTGCAAGTGGCTATTGACGCCAACAGCTTGATCGCCTCGCAAGGCAGGACCTTTGGTTTTGAATATCAAATCGACAATAAACCCGCCGTTACGCTTCAAATGACAACCTTTAAGGACAGCAAACGCAGGGGCTATACAGAAGAATATGCCCAACGCATCGTCAATGACCTATTGACAGGGAAATCCCTGTTTATTCGCGTCAATACCATGATACGCAAAGTCCTATCTGCGACAATACTCTTAGAAGGTGCCGCTGAACCGGTTAAACAGGTCGCTTCCGATTGCGGCCTTAGCTTAGCCGATAACGCAACCACTGAATCGGCCTACAGCCTGGCCGAATTCGAGCAGGAACTGAGTAAACTGACGCCAGAACAGCAACGGCAAGTTCTAAGTAAAATCAAAACAATCATCATCGAAACGCAAAAGGCTCTTTTGATAGAAAAATGAGGCCACTACTCAATGTTCCATTGTATTTGATGGCACTGAGTCGTTATGAAATAAGTATAATTGACAACATTCTCGAACACAGAACTGAACCGGCTGGAAAACATCGCAATGAAATCACAACCTATTTTTGATTATCCCCTTTTTGCCCTGGGATTTAGAGCCTTTTTTGCCTTGGCAGGACTTGCGGCACTGGTTCTAATTGTCTTTTGGAATGCCCTGTTCAACGGCACGTTAACAACGGAACATTATTTCCCTGATAGCTACTGGCATGCGCACGAAATGCTGTTAGGTTACGCTGTAGCCGTCATTGCAGGATTCTTATTGACAGCGGTTAAAAACTGGACCGGCAAACCGACGATAACCGGTGATCAATTGGCGGGCCTGTGTCTGTTATGGCTGTATGGACGCATTCTGCCGTTTTATGCAGGCGAATTGCCAGACGCCTTGATTGCAGCGGTGGATTTTGCTTTTTTGCCTGCCCTGGCTTATCAAGTCGGTAAACCGATCATTCAGGCAAAGCAGTATAGAAATCTGTTTTTTATCGGGTTGATACTGCTCCTGGCGCTGGGCAATGGCTTGATCCATGCACAAATGCTGGGTTTACAGGAAAACACAGCAGCTACAGGAATTCAACTGGTGGTTGCGACTATCATTATTTTGATTTTGCTGATCGCCGGCCGCGTGTTTCCTTTCTTCACCGAACGGGGCATACCCGGAACGCTAATTATCAAAAATCCGATGCTGGATAACCTATCTGTAGCCTCAGCCGTTATCGTCTTTGCTCTGCAACTTTTCGGCATTTCTGGAACCTTGTTAGCCTTGGCGGCGATTGTTGCCGTGGTTGTCAACATCGCCAGGCTATCCGGCTGGTATGTACGACGCGTTATCTACGTACCGCTGTTATGGGTGCTTTATGCCGGTTACGGTTGGATCGTTTTAGGCTTTATATTGACCGCATTATCGGCCTATTCCCTAGTATTGCCGTCGCTGGCCCTGCATGCTTTTACACTGGGAGGTATCGGTGTATTAACCTTGGGCATGATGGCTAGAGTATCACTAGGCCACACCGGCCGCGCCATGAAAGCTTCCAATGCGATAGCTATTGCCTTTGCTTTGATTAACATCGCCGCCTTGTTTCGAGTTTTATTGCCTATAGCGATGCCGGGCTGGTACGAAAACTTAATGTATGTATCAACACTTTCCTGGCTGGCCGCATTCTCCTTATTCATCTTTATTTATGCGCCGATATTAAGCAATGCAAGACTCGACGGTCAAGACGGTTAAATGCTGTCCAAACTTGATGGTATTGTGCAACTGGTAACCAGCTCCCTGGTTTTATTTTCCAGTATCGGTATTTTCGTACTGACCTTAAATGCCCGCTATACCCATGCCATAGGCCGGGTCAGAGACATTTACGATGAGTTAAAAACCGATTCACAGGCACAAAAACTGGAAATAGAACTCAATACCATGGTGTACCGGTGTCACGTACTCAAGTGGAGCTTCGGCCTGCTGTTATGCAGTGCGATTAGCAGCGGTGTGTTTATGCTGGGCTCAATATCTTCACGATTTATCGGGCATGTCAGCGCTGAAGTTTTGATTTTATTTGTCGTATTCAGCGTGTTGTTTATCTTCAGCTCAATGGTTTGTTTGTTTATTGATGTACTGGCATCTTTAAGAGCAACCATGATTCATATTGAAAGAGTCAAATAATCACACACCCTTGTTTTGCCGATTTGGTTTTTTTCGTAACAGGTCTAATAACTGTTCGGCAAAACCGATTTCAGGAACAACTTTGACAGGGATATACCAATGTTGACTGCCTGCAAAGGTCATGCATTTTACTGCGTCCTTCTCGGTCATTAATACCGGCTCGGAATCTGGGAACGAGATGTCGCTAGACTGGAATTTATAATGATCCGGAAAGCTGTGCGTTTTACAGGTCAGTCCGGCAGACTCCAGCAGCTTAAAAAACCGGTCGGGATTGCCTATGCCCGCCAACGCATGACAGCCGGATACGATAAAGTCCTGCAAGGGTTTTTGTTGTCCGGTGACCAAGTTGACAGCGGTATTTCCGGTGATTTGCATCGAAAACTCGTTGTCTTCTGTTTTCTCTCCGTTAACGACGATAAAATCGACGCTTTGCAATCTTTCTATGGGTTCGCGGAGCGGCCCTGCCGGCAGGCAATAGCTGTTACCGAAACGCCTTTCCCCGTCTATCACCGCAATCTCAATATCCCTGTTCAGCGCGTAATGTTGCAGGCCGTCGTCGGACAAAATGACATTACAGTCCGATTGTTCAAGCAGCAGTCTGGCCGCATCGACCCGTATCGGACTCACCGCCATAGGGCAACCGGTTTGTTTGGCAATCAGCAAGGCTTCATCGCCGACCTGTTCCGCGGTGCTGTTGGCGTCGATCCATTGCGGCCAGACTTCGGCCTGCCCGCCGTAACCCCGGCTGATAATACCGGGCTTAAAACCCTCGTTTTTAAGCAACTCGGCCAGCCAGATAATCAACGGCGTTTTACCGGTGCCGCCCACGGTAATGTTGCCTACCACGATGACCGGAACCGGCAAGGTGTGTGTTTTCAACACCCCGATCCGGTACAGAAATTTCCTGAATTTAACGAAATCGCTGAATAAAAACCCCAACGGCAACAAGATCAGGCCAATAAGCTGGTCTGTATACCAAACGTCGATCAGCCATCGGGATAAGGTTTTTTTCATGCTTAATCGCTCGGTTTCAATGTGGCAAAAGTGATATGACTGAATCCCACTTGACCGGCAATATCCAGAGCCGTCATGACCGCTTTGTTAGGCGTTTTATCATCGGCATTGATCACAAAAGGGAGAGCTTTTGAATGCTCTGCAAGCTTACTCAATTCCTGTTTTAAGCCGGCCCTGGTTTGATTGATTAATTGATGAGGCAAGCTGTCATCACCGATCAGGGAATAAATACCGTCGGCATCGATGACCAGAGACACCGTTTTGGGATGCTCTTTGGCCTCCGTTCCTTCCGCCTCGGGCAGCTTGATATTGACTTCGGTCTGCCGGCTAAACGTTGTCGTCACCATGAAGAAAATCAGCAGTAAAAAAACCACGTCGATCATCGGCGTCATCGATATATCGATTTTTTCCTTTTTCTTGCGTTGAAATTTCATCAGGATTCCCCGCGATCCCCATGCAGAATATCGATCAGCTTGACCGCTTCCTCTTCCATGCTGACCACATATTCATCGACCAACCTTTCAAAATAGCGATGAAAAATCACACTGGGAATAGCCACCGTCAATCCTGCCGCCGTCGTGATCAATGCTACCGAAATACCGCCAGCCAGCACGCCGGGATTGCCGACACCATGTTCCATCAGTGCAGAAAAAACATTAATCATGCCGAACACGGTTCCTAACAAACCCAGCAGCGGGGTAATTAATGCGATAGTGCCCAAGGTATTAAGGAAACGTTCCAGGTCATGCACGACCATCCTGCCCGCTTCTTCAACAGATTCCTTCATGAACCGTCGGCCATGCTGGCTATTAGCAAGACCCGCCGCCAAGATACACCCGAGTGGGGAGCTGTTTCTCAAGTGCCGCAAGGTAACGTCATCCAGCTTTTTTTCGCGGGATAATTGCCATACCTGAGGAACCAGTTCAGGAGGTAAAATCTTTTTTCTTCGTAAAGACCAGAAACGTTCGACAATGATGCCCATGGCACCGATTGAACACAGTATGATGGGCAGCATCAGCCAGCCGCCGCTTTTTATGATTTCAAACACATTATTTCCCAAAAAAATTACAGGCCGGATTCGCGCAACCCGGCGCTATTTTAACCTAATACAGCTCTATCTTGAGAACTTTCCCGTCCAACCCAGATATAGGCAATCACAAAAGCGATACCACAAAATACTGCCGCCATAGAATAGACAAACTCCGCACCCAATGATTCCCAATAATAACCGCTATAGTAACTGCCCAGCATCCCGCCCAAACCAAATGTTAAGCTGGCGTATACCGCCTGGCCTTTACCTTGATGCCGGTCGCCAAAATACAGATGCACCAAATGAATGGCGGCAACATGAACACCCGCAAATGTTGCCGCATGTAATAGTTGGGCAAAAAGCAGCAGCCAAAAATAATCGACACACCAGGCAATCATCAACCAGCGAACCACCGACAATAAAATACTGAACAATAAAATCGCTCTTAGCGAAATACGCTTCAACACACGCCGCATGTACATAAATAAAACAATCTCGGCAAAAACAGCCAGCGCCCACAAAAATCCGGTCAGGCTTGCCGTGTATTGATAATGCTTGAGATAGATCGAATAAAAAACATAATAAGGGGCATGCGCCAGTTGTAACAGCATATAAACGACCAGAAAAGCCCAAAGTTCCGGTTTTTTGATGATTTTCATGATGCCGAGAGCGGCGGTCTGATGATGCGCAGCCTGAATGGGCGGCGTCATTAAGCTGACCAGCCAGATGAGGGTCATCAATGCGGTAATCGCTATAGGAATGATGCTTGAGGACTGATAATCCAATAACCAACCTACGCCCAGCACCGCAACAATAAAACCGATAGACCCCCACAGCCTTATCTGGCTGTAGCGATGCGCTTCATCTTTTAAATGGTATAAGGTTACCGCTTCAAACTGCGGTAAAGCGGCGTTCCAAAAAAAACTAAAGCCTATCGTTATCCAGGCAAACCAGAAATAACCCTGAACAAATAAGAATCCGGCAAAAAATGCGGCGGTTAAAAACGCGGCTATGCGAATAATCCGCACGTTTCTTCCGGTATGATCGGCAATCCAACCCCATAAAACCGGCGCAATAACTCTTGTGCCGCTGAGCATCGCCGAAAGTTCGCCGATTTCGACAGGATTAAAGCCCCTTTCTTTTAAATAGAGGCCCCAGTAAGGCAGAAAAACACCTACCGTGGCGAAATAAAAAAAGTAAAAACCTGACAGGCGCCAGTAAGGAATAGACATCACTCAATTAACAGGTAAATTGGTAGTGCGAGAGAAAGAAAACGTCTTGTGTCGAAGTTAAATTGGTTTGTGAGGTATTTAGGGTTGTATTTCAATGGGGGTTCCAGCCTTGATCAATCTCCAAATTTCATCCATTTCTTTATTTGTAACTGCAATGCACCCATCCGTCCAGTTAAAGCGTTGGTTTAGCCATGACCGCCAACCTAAACCATTTTTTTGTCCATGAATCATGATTGCACTGCCAGGGTTTACCCCTAAATGTCTAGCGTTAGACTTATCTTTTTCATTGGGGTAGGAAATATGGATAGATTTATAAAACGAACTCTTTTTTTTATAATCGAGGATATATTTTCCTTCTGGTGTTCTTTCGTCACCTTTTTTCTGCTTGTGGCCTTGCGGGTGAGGACCGAATACCACTTTATATTCTTTTATCGGTTTTCCTTCTGAAAGAAGATACATTCTCTTTTCAGATTTCTTCACCAAAACATAGTCGATTTTTGGTTCAAACCCATAACAAGTAACCGATACAAGCAAGCTTATTATGAGTATGAACTTCTTCCACATAACTGAAGTAACCTCCCTATCTTAAAATAGGCAATCCCGATTGAACGTTGATGTTTTGAGCCCGGTGACGCAACAGATGATCCATAATCACTATCGCCATCATCGCCTCGGCTATCGGCGTGGCGCGTATGCCGACGCAGGGATCATGGCGGCCTTCGGTAACCACTTCAATAGCCTCGCCGTGCAAGTTGATGCTTCTGCCCGGCAACCGAAGGCTGGAAGTCGGTTTCAAGGCGATACTGGCAGTCACATGCTGACCGCTGGAAATACCGCCCAAAATACCGCCGGCATGATTGCTTAGAAACCCGTCCGGGGTGATTTCATCGCGAAACTGTGTGCCTTTGCTGTTGATGCAATCAAAACCATCACCGATTTCCACGCCTTTGACCGCATTAATGCTCATCAAGGCATGAGCCAGATCGGCATCAAGCCGGTCAAAGATAGGTTCGCCCAAACCCGGCGGGACGTTGGTTGCGACCACTTCTATTTTGGCGCCGATAGATTCGCCTTCTTTCCGTAGCGCATCCATATAAGCTTCCATTTCTGCGACTTTATCGACATCGGGACAGAAAAAAGGATTGCTGTCGATAACAGACCAATCGAGTTTTTCGATTGTTATCGGTCCCAGTTGCGATAAATAGCCGCGTATTTCTATACCGTGCTGTTCCCTCAGGTATTTCTTGGCAATACCGCCCGCCGCCACACGCATGGCCGTTTCACGCGCCGATGAGCGCCCTCCTCCGCGATAATCCCTGATGCCGTATTTGTGCTGATAGGTATAATCCGCATGGCCGGGTCTGAATGTCTCTGCGATATTGGAATAATCTTTGGAGCGTTGATCGGTATTTTCGATTTGCAGGGCTATCGGCGTACCGGTGGTTTTGCCTTCAAACACGCCGGACAGAATTCTGACCTCATCGGCTTCGCGCCGTTGGGTGGTGTACCGTGAGGTTCCGGGTTTCCTGCGATCCAGGTCTTTTTGCAAATCGGCTTCGGTTAATGCCATGCCCGGAGGACAGCCATCAACGATGCAGCCGATTGCAGGACCGTGACTTTCACCAAACGAGGTCACGGTAAATAATTTTCCTATTGAGTTTCCAGACATGTCTATAAAGCCGTTAAAAATAATTCGTTATATTGACCCAGCTGTTCAGCCGTCAGCAAAAATACGCCATCACCGCCGCGTTCAAAATTCAGCCAGAAAAAAGGCACGTCGGGGAAGGCGTTTTGCAAGGTTTCAGCACTGCTGCCTACTTCCACAATCAAAATACCCTGCTCTGTCAGATACTGCCCGGCTTCGACCAGAATGCGCAACACAATATCCAGTCCCGAATGCCCACCTTTAAAGCCCATATCGGGCTCGGCGCGAAACTCTACGGGTAATTGCTCCCATTCTTCAAGGGACACATAAGGCGGATTACTGACGATAATGTCATAACGAGTATCCGGCAGTTCTTTAAATAAATCGGACTGATAAAGGGTCACCACATCGACCAGCTGGTGTTTGGCGACATTCAGTTCGGCGACGGCCAGCGCATCGGCTGACAAATCCACTGCATCGACATAAGCGTCAGCAAATGCATAGGCGCAGGCTATCGCGATACAGCCGCTGCCGGTACACAAATCCAGAATGCGGACGACCTGCTCTTCCTCGACCCAGGGCGAAAATCGCTGTTCGATTAATTCGGCAATCGGCGATCTGGGCACCAGCACCCGCTGATCCACATAAAACGACAGCCCCGCAAAAATAGCTTCATGGGTTAAATAAGCAGCCGGTATACGTTCGTTGATACGCCGGTCGATTATATCGATCACAGCCTGGCGCTCACCGAGCGTTAACACGCTTTGCAGATACGCATCGGCCAGATTATAAGGCTGATGAATAGTGTGTAAAACCAGTGCCGCGGCTTCATCCAGCGCCGTTGTCGTACCATGACCGAAACTCACTTCGGCCTCGGTAAAACGGCTGGCGGCCCAGCGGATGTAATCGCGAATAGTTGATAAAGTGGTTAAAGCTTCAGAGGGAGTTGTTTTCATTGCTGGACAAAGTAAGATAGCGTCAATAGGGTTCGACGTAGGGGTAGATTTTAAACTAAACTTTGTGAGCTTGTTTGAATATTAACTAAACACAACATGAGCCCAACCCATAACAACAACAGCAATATCGCCGCGAGTCTGGCTAAAAACAGGCTTTTAATGGACTGTTATCGGCATATGCAATCCGACAATCTGGTATTGCCCACTATCCCGGACGTGTCTTTTAAAATTCGCCGCGCTATTAATGACGATAAATCCAGTGTCTCTTCAATAGCGCGCATCGTTCAAATTGATCCGGCCATTACCGCCAAACTGATACAAATCGCCAACAGCCCTTTATATAGAGGGCGAAAAAAAATTGAAAGCTGCCCCGAAGCGCTGACCCGACTGGGATTAAAAACAGCTCAAGACATTATTACTACGGTTGCGATGAAATCGGTATTTAATGCCAAGTCTCCGCTTATTCGTCAAAAAATGACCGAATTATGGAAGCACAGTAGTTACATTGCCTCCATCAGCGCCGTGTTCGCCCATAAAATTCCTGGCTTCGATCCTGATCGAGCCATGCTGGCCGGGCTGATTCATGATATTGGTATCGTGCCCATTTTGACTTATGCCGACAAACATCCCGATATTATTGCTAACCCTAGAGACCTGGTAGACACAGTAAGGCAGCTTCGCGCAGACATTGGCGTACAAATTATCCGCCAGTGGGATTTTCCTGAGGATTTTGAAGATGTGGTGATTAATGCCGAAAACTGGTTTCGTAATAACAAAAATCCAGCCAATTATGCAGACATCGTCATGATCTCGCAGTTGCACAGTTTTATCGGCAAAGTTGACGTAAAAAAGATACCTAAAATAGACGATCTGCCCGCTTATAAAAAGCTGGCCAGCCATTTAAATGCAAACGACAGCATTAATATACTGGATACTGCCAAAGATGAAATCGAGCATATTTGGCAAATGTTGGCTTAAGATAGTGCTGAATGGATATTAACTCGCCAATAAACCCTAAAGCCATGTTCGGAGCGAACAGGCCGCTGGAAAACACCTTAAACTTTAAAGTCGGGCAAAAGCTTGACGCAAAAGTCATCAGTGCGGATATTCAGGCGGCAAAAAACGTCATTACCTTAGCGGTGGGTAACAAGGACATTACCGTACAAAGCAACCAGCCGATTACGACAAACCCTGGTCAGAATTTAAAAATCCAGGTGACTCAAACCATCCCGGTCGTTGAGTTTAAAATCCTCAATTCATCACCCGAATTAGCCGAATTGCGCCTAAAACTCATTGCCGCAAGCGGCCAGGAACCGGTGCGACCAACAGTCGGTGACAAACAAGACGGCGCAAGCCGGTCATCGCTCGTAAGACAACCGTTAGACGCAAAAATAATCGGCATCACCGGCAATAAAATCCAGCTACAGATTTTTACCCCATCAACAACGGATATGGGCAATAAACAAGTCGGCCTTATCACTATTGACCGCTCTCAACTGACCCATGCACCGCAGAATTTAAAAATCGGGCAAAACCTGAATCTGGAGATGCTCAGAGCAGGAACCACAGCTGAATTTAAAGTTATTTCAACTTCCAATGCTATCCCTGAAGCAAAAATAGCCGAATTTATAAAGCAGTTTCTGCCTCGACATGAAGCTAGCCCTCTCTTTTTAAATCAGTTAATAAAGGATTTACCGAAACTGATGAACAACGAAAGCGTTCCTAAAGTTCTAAAGGATATAGCCGCAAAAATAATTCAGAACCTGCCGCCAAAAGAACAACTGATCACTAGCCAAGGCCTAAAACAAGCCATTGCCAATTCAGGATTGTTTCTTGAGGCCAAGCTGCCGCCAGCGATGGCTCAGGCTGAACTGATTAAAGAGCTGCCCCAGTTGATAAAAAATGAAACTGTGCCTCAATCATTGCAACGCATTGCCGCTGAAATATTACAAAATCTGACCCAAAAAGAGCCTTTACTTAATAGTCCATCAGCCACTACTGCAAAACAGCTTTCTGAAGCCGAGTTATTAACTTTAAAGCTCAATATCGCAGATGCACCCAAAGCAGAAGCTTTAGGCAATGAGGATTTTAAAGCCAATTTGCTTAAATTTATTCAGGCCTTAAAACAGGAACTTACAAACCAAGCTGCACAACAAATAAATCAAGCCGATCTTGACCTGCTCAAAAACCTGCAAAATAAAACTGAAAATACCGTTGCCAAGCTGGTATTGGATCAACTAATGTCCTTGCCCAAGGAAGATAACCCAAAGCAGCTATGGCTTATCGACATCCCCTTTATTGACCGGCAACAGGCGGAAACGGTTAAGATTGAAATACAGCTGGACAAGAAAAACAAACAACCATCCGGCAGCAGCGACTGGTCGGTTAATATCACGATTACACCGCCGGAACTGGGTACGATTCATTGCAGGGTTTCCTACCAGAACGATGTTATCAGTACCTATTTCAACAGCCAGCAGACTCAAACGACTCAGCTAATCAAGCACAACCTGGATTACCTAAAAAACCAACTTGAAGAATCGGGTTTAACAACGGGGCACATGGTCGCTCACAACAGCTCTCAAAACAAGCAAGCGACTCATCAACTAGCCGGAAAAAAACTATTTGATGATAATGCATAGCATGTAAATGTGTAATTTTAATAGTAAAAACAGTCACTTAATTGGACATGACACAGATACTGATGCTTAACAATGTCTCCTTGCTCCTTTATCCAGTTTATAACGCGTTTTTATTACCAAGAAGAACATGAAGATAATGAAGGAAAAGAGAATTGGATGATTTTTCGAATAAGGATTTCTAAGATTAAAAAGTTTTGTTTTATAAAATTATCTCTATAGAAAACGCAGGAAATCCATACAGTAAATTCTTCATGCTCTTCATGGTAAAAACAAATGACACTCTTTGAAATCAAAGCCCGCCAGCACTTAAATGATTTATTGATCCTACCCATGAAAGCACAAGTAAAACTATCCGCCATTATTGCCAGTTTGTTAACGGGGATTTCACCGCTGCATGCACAAAATTTATCAGAAACTTTTGAGCTTGCTTTTCAAAATGCGCCTATTTTAAAACAGGCTCAAGCCCAACAATCGGCTATAGGTGAATCGAAAGATCAAAGTATTGCACGGTTCCTGCCCAACATCTCGGCTACCGGAGCCAGCCGTAAAGAACAGCTGCATAATAAAAAAACCGGGGGGTTCAGAGGTCCTGATGCCCATCAGGATTACTGGGATAACAGCTTTAATATCAACTTAACCCAACCCCTGTTCCACTGGGATCACTGGATACAATTAAGCCAGTCCGACAATCAAATTGCCTTGGCTGAAGCCACTTACTTATCCGAATTACAAAACCTGATGGTGACAACAACCGAAGCCTATTTTAATGTGCTGTATGCTCAGGATAATTTAGCATTTGCCTCGGCAGAAAAACAGGCTATCGCCCGGCAACTGGAACAGGCCAAGCAACGTTTTGATGTGGGCATTATTGCGATAACCGACGTTAACGAAGCACAGGCAGGTTTCGACCAGGCCAATGCCGACGAAATTGACGCAGCCAATAATCTGGATAACCAGAAAGAGGCGTTAACAGAAATCATCGGTGAAAATGATGTTTCGCTGAATGCGCTGGGTGAACAGCTGCCTTTACTCAAGCCTGAACCGGCGGACATTTCGGCGTGGAGCGATTTAGCCGAACTCAACAATTTCAGCATCATTTCGGCATTTAATCAGGCCGAAGTATCGCGTAAAGCCATAGATCTGCAACGCAACGGCCATCTGCCCCGACTGGATTTGATCGCCTCTTACGGGGCGTCCGACAACACCAGCAGCTTCGGTTTTCGGGGCGATACCCAGAGTGTCGGTATGCAACTGAATGTGCCGCTGTTTGAAGGCGGCGCGGTAAATTCACGGACCCGTCAGGCCGCCTATGAATACCAAGCCGCCAAAGAGGATTTATCCAGAAAAAAACGCTCGGTAAAACGTCAGGTAAAAGACGCTTATCGCGGCGTCATCTCCACCATCAGCCGCGTAACCGCCCTAAAAGCTGCGGTGATATCGGCGACCAGCGCCTTGGAGGCGAGCGAAGCAGGCTTTGGCGTAGGCACCCGAACCATGGTCGATGTGCTGAACGAACAAAGAAATTTATACCGGGCAAAACGGGATTTTTCACGTAGCCGTTACGATTACCTGATTAACAGCATCAAGTTAAAACAAGCGGCCAGCGGCCTTGGTCAAGATGACCTTGAACAGATTAACCGCTTGTTGCTCCCCTGAGTCAGAATAATTGTCGAACACATAAGTAAGGGACCAAAAGTTTTTTAACAAAGTGAAAAAACTATTTACCACGAAGGACACGAAGAAGAAAAATAGTTACCTCCGTGTTCTCCGTGGTGAACAAAAATATTAAAAGATTTTTGAACGACGACTTAGCCGATCATTTCCTGTCGTCTGCAGTCATTAGCCGTGCTGCGAGCGCATGATCTGAAAATGTTTCCAACGCCTTACCTACTTTCTGACATTGTCCGCCATGCGCTTCATAGTTCTGCCTGTAATCATGGATAAACTCCATGACGGTATGATCAATCAGGTAGCCGTCTGAAAAATCAAAGATAATAGTCTTGCCATTGTCCAGCTGCGCAAGTGCTTTTTTCAACGGCAGGAAGTTTGAAAAAAGGGCGGAACCCAATAACTTGACGACCAGCGTATCATTATCTTGTTGCCTGATAGTAAAGTGGATCTTGAACAAGTTGTTAGGCCAAACGCCTCTCGCCAGATTAATGGCCAGTTTTACCGCAATACCCAGCATGACACCTATCAGTAAATCTGTCGCTAAAACGCCGATAATCGTGACAACAAACATAAACAACTGTTCTTTACCTACCTCCCTTACTCTGTAGAATATTTCTGGCGAAGCTAAACGATAACCGGTATAAACCAGTAATGCCGCCAAAGAAGCCAACGGAATACTCTGTATAACTCCAGTAAACAAGACCACAAACAGTAATAATACCAAGCCATGAAAGAAATTGGCCCAGGCTGTTTTGGCCCCATTACTGACATTTGCCGAGCTACGGATAATGTCAGAAATCATCGGCAAACCGCCTATTAAACCGGCTACCATGTTACCGATTCCGACAGCTGTTAAATCGCGATCAAGATCAGAAGTGCGTTTATAGGGATCGAGCTTATCGACCGCTGTCGTGCTCAACATGCTTTCAAGACTGCCCACCAAACTGAGACTTAACACCGCTTCCCAAAAGACTACGGTGAATAGTTTGGAAAAGTCTGGAAAATAAAAGTCGGCCAGAAAATTATCGGGAAGCGCAACCAGAATCTTCGGCCCGCCGATGACCGCGTCTTTTGCCAGATCAAAATGCCAGGCGAATACGATACCCACCAGCACTACAATGACCGCAGCGGGAATCTTGCTTCCTATGAATGGCCAAATAATGAGTATTAGCAAACCTAAAAAACTGATCAGGCCGATTTCAGCATTCATGCTCAGCAAGCTATGCGGAATCTGTACGATGATCGAAAACAGACTGCCTGGCTGCGGCGTTACCCCCAGCATCACATGGGTTTGTGTGGCGATGATGATAATGCCAATCGCAGCCAGCATTCCATGTACCACCGACGTGGGAAAAAAGGAACTTAACTGTCCCATTCTAAATCTCCCCATCAAAATCTGCAAAACACTGGCTACCACAATCGCCGCCAGGGTATAACGATAACCGGCCAAAGCATCGCCTTCACCCAACGTTTGTACCGCCGCCAAAACCACCACAATCAAACCGGCAGCAGGGCCATTGATGGTCAGGTATGAACCGCTAATACGCGATACCAATAATCCCCCGATAACCGCCGTGATAATACCTGCCGACGGTGGGAAGCCGGAAGCCACAGATATACCCAGACACAGCGGCAAGGCGATAAGAAAAACCAACAACCCAGATTGCAAATCACTACGCCAGTTTTCTTTTAAGCCCTCCAGGCCGGTTTTGGGCATAGTTGACAGAGTTGGTTTATTCATAAAAAGCCTCGTTATTGTCAAAATAGTGCATTTCTAAATCATTCTTGAAAGTTCATTATACCATTGCAACATAAAGATGACGTTAATCGCACAATCACTGCAGCTCTACAAATCAGGGTTTTTCTGTAATAATCTACCGGCTAATCCAGCATTGTCCTAGCCAATAGACAGATGAAATTTGCATGACCTCATTTCCCAAAGCGAGCACCGACAATGAATCCACCCAACTGACCGAACAACGCAACACCGAATGCCATTATGTTTCACTCGACCGGGAGGCCATGCACAAGGCATTATCGCAACAACTGGATGACGATTTACTATACCGGATGCTCATTGAAGAGCGTCCTCACCTATTCGCCGAAGCTATCGTTTTTGTCGACAAAGCCAGTATAGGCAAGCAACGCGACATTATTACCGCGATAGAAAGCGTCATTGCGATGCCCGCTTATCAGCAACGTGTTCTGGCTTATGCACCCGACACGGCACAGTTTATTCCAAAAGCGCACGGCGTTTTTTTCGGCTATGACTTTCACTTAAGCCCTAAAGGATCGCAATTAATTGAAATAAATTCTAATGCCGGCGGCGCTTTGGTTAATGCCATTCTGGCTAGTACGCAAATAGCTCGCTGTGCTTTAGCTGAAATAAATGCGGCCATGACCCAAAATCTGGAACAGGTGTTTATGGCGATGTTTGTTGAAGAATGGCAAGCTGAACGCGGCCTTCAACCCTTACATTCAATCGCTATCGTCGATGAAAATCCGCAAGAGCAATTCATGCTGCCGGAATTTTTATTGTTTAAAAAACTGTTTGAACAACACCCTATTAAGACCGTTATTTGTGATCCTTCCGAGCTTGATTATCGCAACGGAACACTTATGCACGAGGAACTGCCGATTGATCTTGTTTACAACCGCTTGACCGACTTCGGATTGGAAATGGATACATTAAAACCATTGCGCGATGCCTATCTGGCTGAAGCAGTCGTCGTCACGCCCCATCCAAGAGCTCATGCGCTATACGCAGATAAAAGAAATCTGGCAATATTGACGGATGAAACCACATTGCGGGATATGGAGGTTAGCGCAGAAATCAGAACCCTGCTGCTTGAAGGCATTGCCCACACGGTTTGCGTACATAAGGAAGATGCTGAGACTTTATGGGCCGCACGCAAACAGCTGTTTTTTAAACCGGCCAAAGGCTACGGCAGCAAAGCCGTATATCGAGGCGGTAAACTGACCAAACGGGTGTTCGGAGAGATTCTACAGGGAAATTATGTCGCACAATCGCTGGTGCAACCAACCGAGCGGCAAGTGCACGTGGACAATAAAAGGGTCGATCTTAAACTGGATTTACGGCAGTATGTTTACCAGGGACAGGTGCAGTTAACCAGCGCCCGTTTATTTCAAGGGCAAACCACTAACTTCCGCACGCCTGGCGGCGGTTTCGCTCAAGTTATGGTGAGTACCGAGAGCGGCAAGGGCGAATGAATTCGTCCTTGCCGCTCTCGTCCACATGACTTAATCGAGAGCCAGATTCTTTAAATAATCCAGAAAATCGCCCTTTAACTCTTCATGCATCAAACCGAATTCAACAGTTGCCTGCAAATAACCGAGTTTTGATCCGCAATCATAGCGTTTGCCTTCAAACTCATAGGCCAACACCTGTTCATCGCTCATCAAGGCAGCGATAGCATCGGTCAACTGAATTTCGCCACCGGCACCGCGCTTGGTATGTTCAATTTTGTCGAAAATTGCCGGTGTTAAAATATAGCGACCGACGACCCCTAGATTTGACGGTGCATGTTCTGGCGCAGGTTTCTCAATAATCGTTTCAACTTGGCCTACCGCTGGCGATACTTCCTTGGTTTTGACTATGCCGTATTTGTCGGTTTCCCGAGGATTTACCCGTTCTACGCCTAATATGCTGCACTGATGTTTATTGTATTGTTCGACCATTTGGGTGATGCAGCCATCGCCGTTACGATTAGCGATCAAGTCATCGGCCAAGATAACGGCAAACGGCTCATCACCAACGACAGACTTGGCACAAAGCACAGCATGACCCAGTCCTAATGCCTCTGGTTGACGAATAAACACGAATGACACATTCGGCGGCATCATCTCCCGAACCATTTTCAATATTTCGGTCTTGCCACGGGTAGTCAGTTCATTTTCCAATTCGTAGGCTTTATCGAAATGATCCATGATCACGTTTTTGGTTCGGCCGGTTATAAATATAATCGTATCGATTCCAGCCGCTACTGCCTCTTCAACGCAATACTGGATCAATGGCTTGTCCACAACCGGCAACATTTCCTTAGGACTCGCTTTGGTAGCGGGTAAAAAGCGGGTTCCGAGACCCGCAACCGGAAAAACTGCTTTTCTTATTTTTTGATTCATTTAAAACATTCTCGACAATACAGATCATTAAAAATCAGATGCTAGGCTCAGCATTTGATCATCCCTGCTCCTCAAAAGGAGCGATTATAAGGGCGACTGCCGACAGTAGGTACTTTAGGCAAAATCCCCCCTATGTTTTTATTTTACGCTAAAAAATTTTTAACCCATGCTGTAAAAACAGCCGGTTGTTGTACATGCAGCCAATGTCCGGCGTCGGCTATGGTACTGAAAGCCGCCTCCGGAAATAATAAGTTTATATCCTCAGGCTTAACAAAGTCTGAATCGCCTCCTGCGATAAACAAAGCCTTGCCGGTAAATGGGGATAAATGATCGGCATTCGGAAAGGCGGCAATATTGGGCGCCATCCGCTGAAAAATATCCAGATCAAGCCGCCAGCAATATTTGCCGTCTTTTAGAATAAGATTTTGTAGCAGAAACTGGCGATAACTCAGCTCGGGTATGCGCGACGCAAGCAGCGATTCGGCCTGTTTCCGGTTGCTAAGCTCAGCCAACGGCAGCGCTTTTAATGCCAGGACAGTGTGATCAAAACTGTGTTTGTAGCTGACCGGCGCAATATCCGCAACAATCAGCTTAGCCAGCCTGTCTGGAGAGGTCAGCGCAAACCACATGGCTACCTTACCGCCCATGCTGTGCCCCAGCAAGCTGGCTGTTTCCAAACCCCGCTGATCCATAAATTGCAACAAATCAGCGGTCATCGAAGGATAATCCATCAATGGATGATGCGGCGATGCGCCATGATTGCGCATGTCCGGCACATACACATGAAACCGGGCAGATAATTTTTGGGCTGCCTGCCGCCAGTTACGCGAGGAGGCAAAAAAACCATGCAGAATAATCAGAGGGCTATTATCAGGATTGCCGAATTCCTCAAAAGCCAGTTCCATAGTTTCCATCAAGCAAATACGAATAATGCGCCCATCAAGCCGCCGAAAATGCCGCCCCAAACCACCAGCCATCCCAGATGCTGACGAATGATGGCCTGAACCATTTCCTTAACCAGTTGCGGGGTTAATTCATTCAGGCGCTTATCGATCACTGTTTCAATTTTGCCGATAATATCGCCGCCGATTTTGTGCGCATCCAGACCTTGCTTTAATGCAGCTTTAAACCGGTCTGACTCGACCATTTCGGTCAGAGTGATTTTCATTTTTTCGATAAACGGCTCTTTTAACGGTACCAGCGCTTGTTCACCGCCCATCATCGCTAACATGCCGCCAAACGAAGAACCCATAATCGATGAGACCAAGCCTTCATAGACCTTGTCATAATCGACCGCATTCAACAATGGCTCCAGGTTCAACAGACCTTTGCCTTGCTGCTCCTCGGTTTCGATAAACTGTTCGATGTTGTTTGCGGTAAAAAACTGCTGCATCATCAGCTGCTTGATCGACAGTTTAAATTCTTCAAACCGGGCCGGTATAACGCCTGAGCCGTATAATAAAGGCACTTTCTCAAACAGCATATAAATAGCCAACCAGTTGGTAATGGCACCGGAAAGCGCAAAAAAGCCGATGGATTTGATTAACTCCGGCTGTATCGGGCAAACATAACCGATAATAATGATCACAACCGAGATAAAATTGGTAATAAAGCTTTTGTTGAATAGTTTTTTCATCGTTTCTTAATCAATAAATCAGTAATAGTGCCGGCTATCATTTCGGCGGAAAATCCCAAAGTTTCTGCCAAGGTAGGATGCGCATGTACCGTTAATGCCAAATCTTCAACACTCGCCCCCATCTCCAAAGCCAATACGGCTTCGGCAATCAATTCACCGGCATGAGTGCCGACGATACCTGCGCCAAGAATACGGCCGGTTTGTTTATCACAAAGCAATTTAGTCACGCCTTCTTTGCGCCCCATGCTTAACGAACGTCCGCTTGCCGCCCAAGGGAAAGCGGCTTTTTCGTAAGAGATGCCTTGCGCTTTAGCCGCATTTTCAGTCAAGCCCATCCAGGCGATCTCAGGGTCGGTATACGCAACAGAAGGAACGGTTAACGCTTGCCACTCGGTCGCCATACCGGCAATCACTTCGGCCGCTATTTTACCTTCATGCGTGGCTTTATGCGCCAGCATCGGGTTACCGACCACATCGCCGATCGCAAAAATATGTTTCACGTTGCTACGCTGTTGTTTATCGACGCGGATAAAGCCGCGTTCATCAACATTAACCCCGGCTTTATCGGCATCAATTAAATGACCGTTGGGGCGCCTGCCCACTGCAACCAGCACTTTGTCGAACACATCAGTTTCGGGGGTGTCTTTGCCTTTATCGTTAGCCAGTTCGGAGCTGGCACGGTCGAAGCTAACTTTTAAGCCTTCCGACAGCGCTTCAATATGAGTTACCTGAGTTTCCAGAAAAATATTGTCATATTGCTTTTTGATCCGTTGCATTAACGGTCTGACCAGATCCTTGTCGCAACCGGGGATAATTTGATCCTGCATTTCTACCACGGTGATCTTGCTGCCTAGAGCGTGATAAACAGTCGCCATTTCCAGGCCGATGATGCCGCCACCGATAATCAGCAGTTTTTTCGGGATCTGCTCAAGATTGAGCGCATCGGTGGAATCCATCAGCCGGGGATCGTCATTGGGAAACGACGGTACTTTTACCGGTTGGGAGCCGACCGCAATAATGGCCTGCGCAAACTCTATGGTCTGGGTGTCGTCGCCATCTTCAACCAACAGTTGCGTATCGGAAACAAAACGCCCAACGCCTTTAATAACCGTTACATTGCGCTGCTTTGCCAACGCCGCCAAGCCCGTAGTAAGCTGGGTACTGATGTTGTTTTTCCAGTTGCGCAGCTTTTCCAAATCAATATCAGGTTCGGCAAAACCGATTCCGGCCGGCTTGATTTCTTTGGCTTCATTGAGCACCGCAGCCACATGCAACAGGGTTTTTGAAGGAATACAGCCGACATTCAAACAAACCCCGCCCAAAACCGGATAACGCTCGACCAAGGTGACTTGCTTACCTAAATCGGCCGCACGAAACGCCGCCGTGTAACCTCCAGGGCCACCGCCCAGCACCAGAACTTCTGTTTTCAATCGCACACCTTCAATTTGAGTAATGAGAATTTATCGACGCCTGAAAAACGGATAAACATAAGGCTTTAATTTAATTTTTTAATGCTGACGAATTTGTTTTCAGGCGTTAACTCCATTTCAAAATAGCCATTGATGCCTTGATTGGTTAAAAAAGTTTGAACTTTGCCCGCCGGAAAGGCGATTCTTCTACCATCATCGGCAACGACAGAAACATTTTTGGCCATGCCTTGATAGACCTTAAGGTATTGGTCATATGACAGAGCTAGGGCAAAGCGAATGAATTGATGTTGGGGCATGATGTAGGGGCCACTTCGCTTAAAGCGCTTACTTTTGGTAGTCGCCCAGTATTAAAGGGCGACTAAAGTCGCCCCTACAGTAAGTTGAGTTAACGGTTATTTTGTAACGCGGCAATGCGCTCTTCTAATGGCGGATGGCTCATAAACAACTTGCTCACACCGCTGCCATTAATGCCGAAGGCTGCCAATTGTCCCGGCAGATCTTCTGCTTCGTGTCCGCGCTGTAAGGCGCGCAGAGCACCAATCATTTTTTCCCGTCCGGCCAGCTTAGCGCCACCGGCATCTGCCTTAAATTCCCGGTAACGGGAGAACCACATCACCAGCATGGACGCCAAAATCCCCAGGACAATTTGAGCTACCATCTGGGTAATATAATAGGCCGGACCGTAACCGCGTTCGGTTTTAAATACTACACGATCGACAAGATGACCGATAATGGTGGCGAAAAAGAACACAAAGGTGTTCACTACGCCCTGCATCAATGCCATCGTCACCATATCGCCGTTGGCAACATGGCTGATTTCATGACCGACAACCGCTTCAACTTCATCGGCGTTCATGTTTTGCAGCAGACCGCTACTGACCGCTACCAACGCGCTGTTTTTGCTCATGCCGGTAGCAAACGCGTTGGCGTCAGGCGTTTGGAAGATACCGACTTCCGGCATACCGATACCCGCCTGCCTAGCTTGTTTGGCTACGATGTCGATTAGCCACTGCTCGGTTTGATTTTGAGGTTGTTCAATAACGTGCACTCCCATCGCTCTTTTTGCAGACCATTTAGACATGGCCAAAGAAATAACGGAGCCGCTCATACCGATGATGGCCGACATGACTAACAGAGCATTCAGATTAAGGTCGATGCCTTGAGCATCCAGCGTGCCGCTTAAGCCCAACACATTAAAAACAATACTGACCACAACCAATATTGCCACATTGGTTGCCAGAAAAAGAAAAATACGCATCATATGCTTAAGCCTTTTGATAAGTTAAGGTTTGATCAATATGGGGGTTGAATAACACATTCCAACCCTCCTAAGAATGGGACTATAATTTAAATTTATTGATGAAGGATATTCTGATGCCTATTATAAAAGTAATACTGCTTGCTTTATTTTTAATTAATCCTTATTTAGCCTTTGCTGAACAAAACAGTCATCAGAACATAGTAAAACAACTGCATGTACCGGCAGGATTTACCCTGTCTATTTTTGCCGATAACCTGCCCAATGCCCGCAGTTTAGCTTTGGGTGATAACGGCGTGGTGTTTGTCGGCACGGGAACTGAAGGCGCAGTTTATGCCGTACAGGACAGCAATAGCGATGGTGTAGCGGATCAGCGTTACATCATCGCCAGCGGTTTAACTATGCCCAACGGCCTTGCCTACAAAAACGACACGCTATACGTGGCAGAAGTCAATCGCATTGTTCGTTTTGACCGCATCAGCCAGCAATTAGCTAATCCGCCTAAACCCGTTGTGGTTTACGATCAATTCCCATCTGAACAACATCACGGCTGGAAATATCTTCGCTTTGGCCCCGATAATAAGCTATACACGACCGTCGGAGCGCCGTGCAATATTTGCGAACCTGAAAAACCAATCTATTCATCGCTGGTCAGGTTAAATGCCGACGGTAGCGGCTTTGAAATTCTTGCCAGAGGCATCAGGAGTTCGGTGGGCTTTGACTGGCAACCGGAAACCGATGCCTTGTTTTTTAACGATAATGGCCGCGATTACATGGGCGATGATCTGCCGCCCGATGAACTTAATCAGTGGACAACTACCGGTGAACATTTCGGCTTTCCTTATTGTCATGGCGGTGACATTGCTGATCCCGATCTTGCAGCAGATAAAACATGCAGACAATTTACCGCACCGGTATGGAAGTTCAAGGCCCATGTGGCACCGTTGGGACTGCGTTTTTATCGGGGCAAGCAATTTCCGGTCGAATTTAAAAATCAGTTGTTTGTCGCAGAACACGGCTCATGGAACCGATCCGAGCCTCAAGGCTATCGTGTTGTGTTGGTGAAATTCAAACAAAGCCAGCCAGTTGCCGAGCAGGTTTTTATTGACGGCTGGTTAACCAAAACCGGCAAGGTGCTTGGCCGTCCTGTTGATATTCTGGAAATGCCGGATGGCAGCCTGTTAATTAGCGATGATAAGCGCGGTGTCATTTATAAAGTTGAGCACAAAGGCAATCATGGATAAACAATTTGAAATCTTAAGCAAGGACATCGTTTATCAGGGCTTTTTCCGCGTGGAAAAATACCGGCTTAAACACACCCTGTTTGGCGGCGGATGGAGTGCTGAAATAACTCGCGAGTTGTTCGTGCGCGGCAGTTGCGTCGCAGTTCTGTTATATGACTCCAACACCGATAAGGTCATACTGATCGAACAGTTCAGAGCGGGAGCAATTTTAAATCCGGATAAAACCTGGCTAGTAGAAATTGTTGCTGGAGCCATCGAAGCAGGTGAAATTGCCGAGGAAGTCGCATATCGAGAGTCCTGGGAAGAGGCCGGCTGTGAAATTCAGCAATTGATGGTCATCAATGAATTTTATACCACACCGGGCGGTTCATCCGAGTGGATCACCCTATTTTGTGGAAAAGTCGATAGCACTCAAGTCGGTGGCATTCATGGCTTAGATCATGAAGACGAGGATATTTTAGTACGCGCTGTTGATTTTGACGAGGTCTATCATATGCTGGAGAACGGCGAAATAGATTCAGCAATACCTATTATTGCCATTCAATGGCTAGCATTGAACAAACAAAAACTCAAACAGAAATGGGGGATATAAAAACAAAGGAGGGTAATGCTTTTTACTTCAAAAACGTTAACATTAAAGCTCTGCATAAGTTTTACAGAGCCTTAACACACTAACGATTAATCGACTATCTTACATTTATCTCGCGAAGCATCCACCCTATCACGAAGCTCCTTACCGGGCTTGAAATGAGGCACATGTTTTTTTGATAAGGCTACAGATTCACCTGTTTTAGGGTTCCGCCCCATACGAGGAGGACGTAAATGTAGCGAAAAACTACCAAAACCCCTAATCTCGATTCTTTCCCCGGAAGATAACGCCTGATTCATTTGTTCAATGATACATTTTACCGCTATCTCTACATCTTTCTGTGCCAGATGCGGTTGATGTTTGGCAAGAGCTTCAATTAATTCTGATTTTGTCACATTCTGTCCTGCGAAAACAAACAAATAAAGCAACTGCTCAGCAGTTAGAATAATGGATTACGGATAACACAGATTAGACAGATAATTACTGATAAAATAACAGATAAATCTAAGTCTTTGACTTATTAAAATCCGTTTAAATCCATCTAATCAATGTCGCCTAGAGGCGCCCACTTTTAGCATCCGTGTCCATTATAAAATTGGCTCTGTTGAGTAGTTACTCAATAAAATTAAAAGGGGCAGGTTTGTACATACCCCTTATGATTTTTTATTTTTCCAGTTGCTTAAAGAGATCAGCAAAAGTAGATGTAGTCGATGTAGATGCACTAACCGATTGCTGAGAATGATCTTTAATAGTGTGAGTCTCTTCATCGCTATCTTTAGCTTTAATAGATAAAGAAATTGATTTGCTTTTCTTGTCTACGCCAATGAATTTAGCTTCAAGTGCATCACCTTCTTTTAACAAGGTTCTGGCATCTTCAACACGATCACGTTGGATTTCAGAAGCACGTAAATAGCCTTCGACATTATCATCTAAAGTGATAACCGCACCCTTAGCATCAACTTCTTTAACCGTTCCTTTTACCAAACTACCTTTTTCGTGTGTAGCCAGGAAGTTTTGGAATGGATCTTGTTCAAGTTGTTTAATACCTAAAGAGATACGTTCGCGTTCGGAATCAACCGCTAAAATAACAGTTTCCAGTTCGTCACCTTTTTTGAAGTCACGAACAGAAGCTTCGCCTTCATCTGCCCAGGAAATATCGGACATATGAACCAGACCATCAATACCGCCATCCAAACCGATGAAAATACCAAAATCAGTAATTGACTTGATTTTTCCGGAGATTTTATCGCCTTTGTTATGCGTTGCTGCAAATTCATCCCAAGGATTGGTTTTGCACTGTTTCATGCCTAAAGAAATACGACGACGTTCTTCATCAATTTCAAGAACCATTACTTCGACTTCATCGCCTAATTGAACGAGTTTAGAAGGGTTAACGTTTTTGTTAGTCCAGTCCATTTCAGAAACGTGAACCAAACCTTCTACGCCTTCTTCAATTTCAACAAAGCAACCGTAATCAGTCAGATTGTTGACTTTACCGAATACGCGTGTGCCCGCAGGATAGCGACGAGCAATGTTTTGCCATGGATCTTCACCCATTTGCTTCATGCCTAATGAAACACGATTTTTCTCTTTGTCGTATTTCAGAACCTTAACTTTAATTTCTTGACCGATTTCTACACACTCGGACGGATGACGTACGCGTCTCCATGCCATATCAGTGATGTGTAACAGACCATCAATACCGCCAAGATCGATAAATGCGCCATAATCAGTCAGGTTTTTAACTACGCCGGTAACGACTGCGCCTTCTTCCAGCGTTTTCAGCAATTCTTCTCTTTCTGCGCTGTATTCTTTTTCTACCACAGCACGACGAGACAGAACCACGTTGTTACGTTTTTGATCTATTTTTATAACTTTGAATTCAAGGTCACGATTTTCTAAGAAAGTCGTGTCTCTGATTGGGCGAACATCAACCAATGAACCAGGCAAGAAAGCACGTAATGCACCAACAGACACAGTGAAACCACCGCGAACTTTGCCGGTAATTCGACCGACAATGGTTGCTTCTTTTTCAAAAGCATTTTCAAGTTCTGACCAAGCTTTATTTTTCTTCGCTTTATCACGAGAAAGAAGTGTAGCTCCAAGGCCGTCTTCAAATAAATCAAGGGCAACCTCGACTTCGTCGCCAATGGCAACTTCTAATTCGCCATCGTTATTGAGAAACTGCCATTTTGGAATGACACCTTCTGATTTAGAATGCGTACTGACGATGACCATATCGTTTTCGATATCAACAACCGTACCCATTAACATGGCACCAGGACGCATTTCCGTCTTGATTAGACTTTCTTCAAATAATTCAGCAAAGCTTTCGCTCATTTTCCATTCCCAAGCCTGTCGAAACTCGAACAAGCCTTTTCTTTATCAAAGTTAAAAAAAATCACACTCAAACAATTTTGAGGTGACCACATAAAAAACCCTTAACGGATTAAATTCAGTACTTCTTCAATGACAGCCTCTAGCGTCATATCCGAAGAATCGATATAAAGCGCGTCACTGGCCATAGCTAACGGAGCGGCTTTACGCTCCATATCCCGGCGATCGCGTTCTTCTATCTCGTTTGTTATCCGCGCTAGGTTAGCATCAATCCCTTTTTCTATCAACTGTTTATATCGCCTCTTGGCTCTTTCAGCGGCGCTGGCAGTTAAAAATACTTTATTTTCAGCATCAGGAAAAACCACTGTCCCCATGTCACGCCCATCTGCAACCAACCCCGGCAACCGTTTAAAATCTTTTTGTTTTTGCAATAAAATCTGCCTGACTTCGGGAAGCGCCGCAACAATGGAAGCAGCATTACCTGTAATCTCAGAACCTAGCTGGGCGGTTATGTCTTCCCCATCAAGCCTGATGACCAATTCATCACCGCAATCAAATTCCAGCACCATCGCCTTAGCGATATTGACAATGGCGACTTCATTTTCCAAATCAACGTGCTGTTTTAATGCCGCAACCGCCAGCGAACGATAAATAGAGCCGCTATCCAGATAGTTCCAGCCCATTTTTTTAGCTACCGCCCGGCTAACCGTGCCTTTTCCGGCACCGCTAGGGCCATCAATTGTCAATACCGGAATATTCATTACTCTTCCCTGCAAACAAGATCAAGACCTAAACGTTTTGCCAGGTCTCTAAATTCGGGGAACGAGGTATTCACATTTTCACAATCATGGATAGTAATGGGCGCACTAGCACGCAAACCGGCAATTGAAAACGACATCGCTATTCTGTGGTCGCCATGAGATACAACCTCGCCGCCTCCTATCGAACCGCCCTGAATAATCATGCCATCCTCAGTCGGTTGTGCATCTACGCCTAATATTTGCAGGCCGTCTGCCATCACTTGAATGCGATCCGACTCTTTTACTCTGAGCTCTTCCGCTCCGGTTAACCGTGTTTGGCCTTCTGCGCATGCTGCGGCGACAAACAACACCGGAAACTCATCGATAGCCAGAGGCACTAGATGTTCGGGAATATCTATACCTTTAAGGGGACTGTAAACAACATGCAAATCAGCTACCGGCTCACCGCCGACAGTGCGCTCGTTAAGCACTTCAATGTTGGCACCCATCAATCTGAGGATGTCGATGACTCCGGTACGCGTAGGATTAATGCCCACGTGTTTCAACAACAGATCGGAACCCGGTGCAATAGACGCCCCGACCAGAAAAAATGCCGCCGATGAAATATCGCTGGGCACATCAATATCGCTTGCCGTCAAACTGCCTTCAGCAGTAATGCTGACTTTATTGCCTTGCCGCTTAACCGGATAATTAAACCCTGACAGCATCCGTTCGGTATGATCGCGGGTAGGCGCCGGCTCGGTAACGCTGGTTACGCCTTGCGCGTACATGCCTGCCAGCAATAGACAGGACTTAACCTGTGCGCTGGCCATTGGCATCGCATAATCAATGCCGGTCAACTGCCCCGCCCTGCCGGTGATATGCAAGGGCGCTGTGCCGCGCTCTGTGGTTTTTATATTGGCACCCATCGCTGCCAACGGATCCGTGACCCGTTTCATCGGTCTGCCGGATAATGATTTATCGCCGGTTAATACCGAGTTAAATGCCTGACCTGCCAATAAACCGCTCAGCAAACGCATGGACGTACCTGAGTTGCCCAGATACAAATCTTTTTTAGGCGCTTTTAAACCATGTTTGCCGACGCCGTGTATGGTCAATTCGCCATTAACCGGGCCTTCAATTTCAACACCCATATCACGAAAAGCCTGCAAAGTTGCCAGCGCATCTTCCGCTTCGAGAAAGCCTTTTACATGAGTAACGCCGGTCGCCAGCGAACCCAGCATGATTGATCGATGCGACATGGATTTATCGCCGGGCACGCGTGCCTCGCCGTGTAACTTACCGCCGGGTTGAACCTGAAATGTGATTGATTTTGACATATTAATTAGTATTGAACTGATCAAGAAAGCGTTGCCGAGCATTTCTGGCATACGTAAAGGTTGCAAAAAGTTGCTGGCTGTCATCATTTTCCAGCAAACATTGTATTTTATCTAATTCATCCTTTAACTGCTCAATTAAAGGAATGATTTCATCCTTGTTAGCCGTACAAATATCCTGCCACATCGTAGGATCGCTGGATGCAATCCGGGTAAAATCTTTGAACCCGCTGGCCGCATATTGAAAAATTTCGCTCTGCTCGTCCTTATGACCGAGCATATCGACCAAGGCAAAGGCCAGAATATGCGGCAAATGACTGGTTGCGGCCAATACGCTGTCATGATGTTGCACCTCCATCACCGACACCAACGACCCCAGCCCTTCCCAAAAACCTTGAATTTTTTGCACAGCTTCAGGCTGAGTATTTCCGACCGGTGTGATAATCAGGCGTTTATTGACAAACAAGTCGCCCACTGAAGCTATAACTCCGCTTTGCTCTGCTCCGGCAATCGGATGAGCAGGAACCAGATTATCAGGAACCCTGCCGAAAACCCGCTCTGCTGCGGCGATAACGCTGCCTTTGGTACTACCCACATCAGTATAAATCGCATCATCCGACCACAAGGGTTTAAGCTGAGAAAAAATGCTTTCGATGCTTGCAACCGGCGTGGCAATCACCACACAATCGGTACCTTGAACGGCTTCCGCCAACTCCAGAGTATAGTCATCAATAACACCCAAGCGCTTTGCCGCTTGCAGATTTTTCTCGTCCTGCTTACGGCCGTAGCCGACTATGTTATTGCATAAACCCTGCTGTCGTGCAGAACGGGCAATAGAGCCGCCGATTAAACCGACGCCGATAATGCAAAGCCGATTAAACATTAGCAGCTACTGTAAGGGCGGATTCATTCGCCCCAGGGCGACTGACAAATCTGCCGGGAGCAGATTTGCACTGGCTCGTAGGGTGCCGGGCAGGACAGCCCGGCATGAAGTCGCCCCTACAAATTCTTCGTGTATTCATAACACAGATATAACTTCAGTTAATGCTTGTAGAAACAGCTGATTTTCGGTCTGCGTACCTATGGTGATGCGCAGGTGGTTAGGCAATTCATACACACCAACCGGCCTGACGATAACCCCTTTGCGCAACAAAGCCTCATAAATCGGCATCGCAGGCTGTTTCAGGTCGACCAGCACAAAATTACCTGCCGATGGAATCCATTCCAAACCCAGAGCTTTGAAGCCTTCTGTTACAAACCGCATGCCTTGAGCATTAACGACAAGGGTATTTTGCAGATATTCAATATCCGTCAACGCGGCTTCGGCAGCGGCCAAGGCCAGCATATTATTATTAAAAGGCTGGCGCACCCGATTCAGGATGTCCGCTAGTTGCGGACTGGATAAGCCATAGCCGATACGCAATCCAGCCAACCCGTAAGCCTTAGAAAAAGTGCGAGTAATCAATAAGTTAGGGTATTTTTTCAGCCAGGATATTGAATTGCCGGCGCTTTGGTCACCAACAAATTCACAATAGGCCTCATCAAGCACACAGATACAAGTGTCCGGCAACGCCTTAATAAATAACTCCAAATAGGCATGATTCAACAATGTGCCGGTTGGATTATTGGGATTCGCTATAAAAACCAGCCGCGTTTTATCGGTAACCCGTTCCAGCATCGCATCCAGATCGTGACCGTAATTTAAGGCGGGTGCTACAACCGCCGTAGCGCCAACTGCCTGAGTCACCAACGGATACACCGCAAAAGCATGCTGCGAAAAAACCACATCAAGTCCGGGTGTTAAAAACGCCCTGGCTACCAGTTCCAGAATCTCATTGGAACCATTGCCCAGCGTAATCTGGCTCATATCGACAGCATATTTTTCAGCCAGCGCGAGCTTTAAATCAAAACCGTTGCCATCCGGGTACAGGGCCAAATCCTTCAAAGTTGCCTGTATGGCAGCCAAGGCTTTTTTTCCTGGCCCTAAAGGATTTTCATTGGACGCAAGTTTTATAATGTGAGTCAGACCCAGCTCACGCTCAAGCTCTGCTATCGGCTTTCCGGGCGTATAAGGAATAAGCTTTTGCACGCCGGACACGGCAAGATTATAAATTTTATCAGTGTTGTTCATGGGGTCTGTTTGAGATCGTTTAATACTCACCCAAAGGATGAGAAAGAAATTTTAGAGTACGGCTTTAGGATAAGAACCCAATAGCTTGAGCATATTAACGTTGTCTTTCAATATAGCCAGCGCCTGACTGACATCATCATCTTCACAGTGGCCTTCGATATCGATGAAAAACACATAATCCCATAATCCCTGACGTGACGGCCTGGATTCGATATGCACCATGCCGATATTCAATCTTGCGAAAGGCTCAAGTATTCTGTGCAACGCACCGGGCTGATTGCCTGTAGAAACGACCAGAGTGGTTTTATCGTTACCTGTTGGCGTCGATATTTGCTGTCCGATAATGATAAAACGGGTGGTATTATTGGATTCGTCTTCGATATTCTTTTCGATGACGTTTAATCGATAAATCTCAGCCGCAACAATGCCCGCTATCGCAACCGCCTGTTTATGGGTTGATGCTAATCTTGCCGCCTCGGTATTGCTATTGACCGCAGTTCGCTTGGCATTCGGCAAATGGTTATCCAGCCACTGCCGACACTGCGCCAGCGATTGCTGATGTGAAAACACCTCGGTGACTTCATCCAGACTATCTACCAGCCCCATCAGGTTTTGATGCACCCTGATTTCAACTTCGCCGCAAATTTTCAGCGGCGAATTTAAAAACCGATCCAGCGTATGGCTGATGACGCCCTCGGTGGAATTTTCGACCGGCACCACGCCAAACTGGCAGTTGCCGTTTTCCACCGCATTAAAAATATCGTTAATCGTTGTAGCCGGTACGGTTTTAACCGCTGAACCGAAATGCTTAATGGCGGCTTGCTGGGTAAATGTGCCCTCAGGACCTAAATAAGCCACATCCAGCGGTTTTTCCAGCGCCAAACAGGCCGACATCAATTCCCTGAAAAAATGAGCCGCCGTATCATCGGTTAACGGCCCCTGATTTAAGTCTTTGATGCGCCGCAATACCAATGACTCTCGATCCGGACGGTAAAACGACCCTTGTTCACCTTGTGCAGTCTTGGTCTTGGCAACTTCCATTGCATAGGATGCGCGTTGATTAATCAATTGCAGAATCTGCTTATCGATGGCATCAATTTTATCTCTTAACTCAGAAAGCGGAGTAGCGGATGGCATGGAAGTGTCCTTAGTAGCCTGATTCAATTTTTAAATTGTCGATTAATGGCTGCGTTCAAATTCAGCCATAAAATCGATCAAAGCCAGCACGCCGGCTTCCGGCATCGCATTATAAATACTGGCCCGCATACCGCCCACTGAACGATGACCTTTCAACTCAAACAAACCATTGGCTTCTGCTGCCGCCAAAAACGGTTTATCCAGGCTTTCGTCGGCCAAAATAAAGGGGACATTCATCCGTGAACGAGACGCTATCTCTACCGGATTGGAATACAAAGTCGACCGGTCGATGGCCTGATACAATTTCGCTGCCTTAGCGATATTGCGCTGTTCTATGCCTTCAACACCACCTTGCTCTTTTAACCACTTAAGTATCAACCCGACCAGATACCAGCTATAGGTTGCCGGTGTATTCAGCATCGATTGATTTTTTGCCTGTTCGGCATAGTTAAAAACCGAAGGTACCGTTTTAGGCGCATGACCGACCAAATCGTCCCTGACGATGACTACGGTAACGCCCGCTGGCCCCATGTTTTTCTGGGTTCCGGCGTAAATCAGGCCGTACTGACTGACATCGATCTTGCGCGATAAAATATTAGACGACATATCCGACACCAGCGGCAAGCCCTTGCTATCCGGGCAAGATTGAAACTCCACGCCGTGTATGGTTTCATTCGAGGTATAGTGCAGATAAGCCGCCTGATTGTCGATTGCCCAGCTGGCAGCATCGGGAATCGTGGTAAATTTTGACGCTTCCGAACTGGCGCTAACCACCACATCGCAATAAGCCTTGGCGTCCTTGATCGCCTTTTCCGACCAGGCGCCGGTATTCAGGTAACAGGCCTTGGTCTTGCCGTTCAGGATATTCTGCGGTATCAACGAAAACTGCGCCGTTGCTCCGCCTTGCAGGAACAAAACCTTATAGTTTTCAGGAACGGCCAGCAGCGCTCTCAAATCGCTTTCCAACTCTTCGGCAATACTGGAAAAATGCTTGCCGCGATGACTCATTTCCATAACCGACATGCCACTATCGCGCCATTCCAGCATTTCTTGTTGCGCTTGCTGCAATACCGATTCAGGAAATGCAGACGGACCTGCGCTAAAATTATAAACTCTGGACATTACGATTCCTCACCTGATTCACTGTCGTCATTGGTTGTTTCATCCGATGCATCCGGCTCTGATTCGGCATCGGCTAAAAAAGTACCTTCATCATCATCGGCATCATCTACCCCGGCTAAACCTTCGATACGATCCACGCCGATGACTTTTTCCTTTTTACCCAATCGAATAATCGTTACACCCTGGGTATTTCTGCCGACCACCGAGATGCCGTCAACCCGGGTACGCACCAGGGTGCCGCCATCGGTAATCAGCATAATTTCGTCATTATCATTAACCAGCACCGCGCCAACCACAGCGCCGTTACGCGCCGACGTTTGTATCGCAATCAGACCCTGGCCGCCGCGTTTATGGCAGGTAAACTCTTCCAGCTTGGTGCGCTTGCCATAACCGTTCTCGGTGATGTTCAGCACCGTACCTTCGGTCGAGATAATCAGCGAAATGACTTTTTGCCCTTCCTGCAAACGAATTCCTCGCACCCCGGACGCCGTTCTGCCCATGGAGCGCACATCCGCTTCATTAAAACAGACCGCCTTACCGGTGCTGCTGAACAACAGCACGTTTTGCTGACCATCGGTCACTGCAACGCCCACCAGCGTATCGTCTTCTCTTAAATCGATGGCGATTTTACCGTTAGTGCGCTGACGCTCAAATTCCTTTAACGGCGTCTTTTTGACGGTACCCGCCGAGGTCGCCATAAAAATGAATTTAGTGTCGGTAAACTCGCGTATCGGCAATATCGCATTGATTTTTTCGCCCTGCTCCAATGGCAGCAAATTGACGAAAGGTTTGCCTCTGGCGGCGCGACTGGCAACCGGCAATTGATAGACTTTCAGCCAGTAAACTTTTCCCCGTGATGAAAAACACAGAATAGTATCGTGGGTATTGGCCACAATCAGCTTATCGACATAATCCAGCTCCTTGGTGGCTGTGGCCGACTTGCCGCGACCGCCGCGCCGTTGTGCCGTGTAATCGCTCAACGGTTGTGATTTGACATAGCCTTCGTGCGACATGGTCACCACCATATCTTCTTCGGTAATCAGATCCGCCTCGGACAGATCCAAATGATTTTGCAAGATTTCGGTGCGGCGCGGATCAGAATACTGATCTTTGATAACAACCAACTCTTCTCTGATGATTTCCATCAGGCGAGTATCGCTACCCAGAATAAACAGATACTCATCAATTTGTTCCAGCAGCTGTTTGTATTCATTGACTATCTTGTCCTGCTCCAGACCGGTCAAGCGATGCAGACGCAAATCGAGAATAGCCTGAGCCTGGGTTTCAGACAGCCGGTAAATCCCGGCATGAATACCAAATTCTGCAGCCAAGTCTTCCGGCCGCGAACGATCCGCATCGGCGCGCTCCAGCAGCGTTGAAACCAGCCCTGCATCCCAGTTTTTTTCCAACAAACCGACTTTAGCCTCGGCCGGATTGGCAGCCGCTTTAATCAGCGCAATCATTTCATCGATATTGGCTAAAGCAACCGCAAGCCCTTCTAAAATATGCGCTCTTTCCCTGGCCCTGCGCAGATTATAAATCGTTCTGCGGGTAACAATTTCCCGTCTGTGGTTGATAAAGGCGCTGATAATCTCCAGAAGATTCATGCAATGCGGACGACCATCCAGCAGGGCAACCATATTGATGCCGAACACGGTCTGGAATTGCGTCTGCTTGTACAGATTATTCAGCACCACTTCGGGCATTTCGCCGCGACGCAGCTCAATCACCATGCGCATGCCGTCTTTGTCCGATTCATCGCGTAAACCGGAAATGCCTTCAAGCTTGCCTTCCTTAACCAGCTCGGCAATTTTCTCCAGCAATCTCGCCTTGTTGACCTGATAAGGCAATTCCGTGGTGATGATCGCTTGCCGACTGCTGTCGCCGATGTCTTCAAAATGGCAGCGCGCGCGCAAATAAATCTTGCCGCGACCGGTGGTATAAGCGCTGTAAATACCTGCCGCGCCATTAATAAAAGCGGCTGTAGGAAAATCCGGCCCCGGGATATGAGCCATCAAATCATGCACGGTAAGATCCGGCTGATCGATCATCGCCAGACAGGCGCTGACGACTTCAGACAAGTTATGCGGCGGAATATTAGTCGCCATACCGACTGCGATACCCGATGAACCGTTAATCAATAACGTCGGCACCCGGGTCGGCAAGACCTTAGGTTCTGATTCCGATTCGTCATAGTTCGGCGCAAAATCGACGGTTTCCTTGTCAAGATCGGCCAGTAATTCATGAGCGATTTTCGACATGCGCACTTCGGTATAACGCATCGCCGCAGGAGAATCGCCGTCAACCGAACCGAAATTGCCCTGTCCGTCGATCAGCATATAACGCATCGAAAAATTCTGCGCCATCCGTACCATGGTGTCATAAACCGCGGTATCGCCATGAGGGTGATATTTACCGATCACGTCACCGACGACACGCGCCGATTTTTTATAGGGTTTGTTCCAGTCATTGCCAAGCTCGCTCATTGCATATAACACGCGGCGATGCACCGGCTTAAGGCCGTCTCTGACATCTGGAAGGGCTCGACCGACGATAACGCTCATGGCGTAATCGAGATAGGACTGTTTCATCTCGTCTTCGAGATTGACAGGTATTATTTCTTTAGCGAAGTTTGACATTGATCCCTATACATACAGTGTGCCGTTAATACAGACCGGCATGGTTTCGTGACTAAGTACGAACACACTTATCCTGGTTTTTCTTGTTTTAAGTGTGACTACATGGCATGAAATAAGCCAGAGATTATAACAAATTGTCTCAATAGTGTCGAAGCTGATAATGCTTTATATCTTTCGCTGCAAACAACCCCGTTTTGCTTCAGACAGAGGGTAATTAAAACTACGGGGAACAGGTAAAACATTAAACGGCTACCAACTTAAACCGGGACAGCTGAGAGGCTGTGAAAAATTCGTTTTTAGCATGGGTCTAAGAAATAACCACGAAGAACACGGACGACTGCAAGGACAGATATTTGCTCCTGCAATATCTGCATTCACCACATCCCTGTGGATTATGCAGGAGGTAGAGCAACGCAGGAGCAGTTGCCGAGGGCACAGAATTTTTAATGCATTGAATTAATGGTGTTATTTTCTCCGTGTCCTTCGTATTCTCTGTGGTAAATAATTTTTTCAGCTCGATTTGGATAATACCTTCACAGTCTCTGAGCGAAGGTTAAGCGTCGATTTAATCCCAAGCTGCGCACGGCGCACCCTACTCGCTTTATCAGCCGAATATTTCCGTCAAAAAGTTTTGCATCGCTATCCACGAGCGCCGATCCGAGTCAGGCTGATAGACAGCACCAAATACAGGGTCATTGGCAAGCGGATTAGTGAATCCATGCATAGTATTGCCATAGGTATGCAACTGCCAGTCTGCGCCGACTTCGGTCATTTCCTGCTCGAAGGCCAGCACTTGCTCAGCCGGAACCAACGGGTCATCCCGTCCATGCAACGCCAAAATCTTTGCCTTAGTCGCGTTACCCTGCGCATTTTCAGGCGCAGCCAACAAGCCATGAAAACTCACTACGCCTTTAATATCAGCGCCGGTTCTGGCCAAATCAAGCGAACACAAGCCGCCAAAACAAAAACCGATCGCGGCGATTTTGCTGTCGTCAACCCACGGCATCAATCTCACCGCCGCCAAAGCCGCTTTCATGCGCTGTTGCAACATGGCACGATCAGCCATAAAAGGCTGCATCAACTTCATATTTTCTTCGGGACTAGTGCCTAAAACGCCCTTACCGTACATATCAACCGCAAAACCGACATAACCTAAGGCGGCCAATTTTTTGGCTTTCTCGGCAACAAAATCATCCCGACCCGCCCAGGCATGACTAATTAAAACCGCCGGCCTACGGCTTGAAATCTGATCATCAAAGGCAAAAAAAGCCTCCAGTACTACATCACCATCAAGATAAGCGACGGTATTCGATACTATTGCCATGACATTATCCTCTTTGTTTAATGCTACCCGATTCCTGCAAGGCTTTTAAAAAACCGGCGGCGGCCTCTTCAATCATATCCAGCACCCGCTCAAAACCGTATTGGCCGCCATAATAAGGATCAGGCACCTGGCGCTCACCCAGCTGCGGCGCGTAATCAAGAAAATACTTAACTTTGGTCTTGTATTGCTCAGGACAGACATTGATCAGTATTGAATAATTTTCATCATCCATCGCCAGCACAAAATCGAAATCCTCAAAATCCCCGTTAATGACTTGTCTGCCACGCAAACCAGATAAATCAATACCCCGTTCAAGGGCGGCCGCTTGGGAGCGTAAATCAGGCTCTTTGCCGACATGATAAGCATGAGTACCGGCCGAATCGATAGCGAAATAATCTTCCAAATCATGATCCTTGACCAGTTTGGTAAACACACCTTCAGCCGTAGGCGACCGGCAAATATTGCCCAGACAAACGAAAAGAACCTTTATTTTTTCCATATTGAATAAGACCAATGAGTTAACCACAATGGCGCATATTGTAACGCCTGAACAAAAAATGGAGCTATGTAGGGGGCAATCCTTGGCGGCTGCTTGTTAGCCTTTATTGCCATTACCCAGAGTCATCAACGTTACCATCAATAAAACAATAACCAGCACCGGCCAAAAATAAGGTGCCATGATAAAAATCCCTATCAATGCAGCAAACATCACGCACAGAAACATAAACACGCCGACACCCAAAAACAGCAATACCATCAGCACGCCGGTTACAATCATGATCAACAAAAATGTCGGTACGGCGGCAAAGCGAACCAGCGGCTCTGCGACCGGTTCGCCGTTGATCATAATACTAAATTGGCCGACGTCGGGATAAAATAAATAGCTCAGAACAGCGATGATTGCGCCGACCACCAGTACCTTTATGATCAGATTTTTAGGGTGTTTTTGTGGCATAATCGTTTTTTTGCACAGCTTATTGCACTTTATGGTGCAGGCTTATTTTGACCAGCGACCAACCCAGAAAAACCATATTAACTCCCAAAAACAAGCCCAGCAGCCACTGCGCCGATTCAGACCAACTGATCCAGATGATCAGCGCAAAAACCAAAGCCGTAATGCCACTGAACAGAATAAGGCCCCAGTTAGCCAAGGGCCGCATCATCAATGCCACGGAAATTTTGGCAATGCCTTCCAGCGCAAAAAACATCGTCATCAACATCGTCAAAGTCAGTGCGCCGGCAACCGGTTTGGTGATAAATAAAAAACCGACGAGAACCTGCAAGATGCCCATAAATAACCACCAGACAAAGCCGGGCATATTTTGAAAAACAAAAGCACGGCTAACATGAACGATTCCGCCGAACAGCAAAATCCAGCCTAAAAATACGACTATCGCCACCGTAAAAAACTGCGGCACCACTATCGCTAAAAGCCCAAGAATAATAAAGAAAATCCCTTCCGCCAGAAACAGTCGCCAATGTGTTTGCAAATAAACCAGCATTTGCTGCTGCATATGCTGTATTTCGGTATTAATGTCGTCTACCTTGCTCATGGCTTTTCTCCTGATTTATTTGAAAAACTCTAGTTTTGTTGACAGTCTTAATTCTGAATAGCCAAAGTCTATATGATGAAACCCTGAAGGACGAAGGCAAAAAACGAATTCAACCTAGATCGCTCCTTAACCTAACCCTGGCCTAAAGTCACAAGATACCCATTAAAAACTGCCTGCTTTTGCCCGAGCTGCCTTTGCTCCGGAAAAATCCTGTTGTATTTCTCGGGCATGAGCTATCAACAACCAGCAGTGTTTTTTCAAGGTATTATCGGTAGCAGCCAATAACGCGGATTTTTTTGCCAGATCTTCTGCCAAACGAGGCTTTGATTGTTTCAATCTTAATAACGCCAATTTATAAAACAAAGTCGCATTTCTTGGCTCGATTCTGATAGCTCTTTCTATGGAGGTTGCCGCCGAATCAAGATCACCGGCATTGGTGTTTTGATTGGCTGCTGAAACTAAAGCCGTTACTACGGGCGACAACGGAACTGTGGCCTCTATGGGTTGAAACGGCGTTAATTCCGAAGGAGACGGTGGCGTCGGCGCTGAGGGTTCCAGTGCTTCTAAAGTAACGGGACTTGAAGATGCTGGTTCTGAAGGGGAAAAGGGTTCGGGGTTTACTTCCGAAAAGTCTTTAAGCGGCTGCGTTTTAACAATTTCTTTATCCGACTTGGGTTTTTTGGGTGTACCGACTGAAGGCTTTTGAATCTTCGGTTGACCGCCATACACGGGAGCAGGTGGCTGCGAACCATACAATCCAGCGCAACCGGCAAGAACAGATGGCAATGTACAAATGATAACTATGCGTTTAAGTAACATTATTTATTAAAAAAGCTCTATATTATCGAACTGATATTCTTCTTGATGGGTGTTTTTTATCGAAAGCGCTTCATCTATAGTCTTGCCTTCTACAATGGCGTCGAACATCAGTTTTTCTGATTCCATCGTGTACCGTGAACGAATTTCGTGCTGAAATTGTTTCCATTCGGTCGGATTATAAAGACGCTTGGGATTTTCCACCAGTTCGGATAATCCCTTTAGATTTGAAGTGACATGCTGCAAACATTGCTGCATCCGATCATAAAACTGGAAAGCGACTATAGAGGCCTGAATTTTGTCGGTTGTTTCCGAGCAGCACACCAATGCCTCATCCCTTATGTCACAAGAATTAAGCGCAAGCAGATGTTTATTAATGGCTTGCATATGTTCAACGACAGAGGTAAACGATTCGGTCAGCGTATTGACCGATAAATCAGCTTCAATCATCATATCTTCTACTTGAATAGCCGATAAGATGAGCATTTTTGAGGTTTCCCTTACCTGGGTCCAATCAAGATCAGGATTGTACGAGTTCGAGTTCGAATTAGACATGCATGAATACCAAGTAAAGATTTGTACAAACAAAGGCTGGAAAGGTGGTCTGTTCTTTTAACAACAGACCACCCAGTGAACATAAAATCTGATGAAATTATACCAAGTATAATACGCTACGGTGTTATTTAAAATAACGCCGGACTTCCAGAGCATCTAACTTCGGTATATTATCGCCATTTCCCGCATTTAAAAATGCGCCTAGGTTTTAACTTGGCAGACCTTTACAATAACTCTACTTTGTAGAACATTTTCTGTCGTTATATGCCCAAAAGATCCCTCCTCCTTTTAGCAATACTGCTTATCCCTTTATTAGTCGCTGTTGCCGTTTATTTTGTACCGGCCCGGTTACAAAAAGCCGGCATTACACCGCCTGCGACCGTTTTCAACCGCTCGGGAGAAACCGATGCGGTAGAAAAGCCTTGCTCTAATGAACACCCCGAATGGCGACAGGCGCAGGTCATCGATGGCGTAAAAATCGATGCAGCGCTGTCATGCGAGCCTGATAACCCCTACGACATTGCCGTTGCGGTCAAAGGCGCCAACAATGTATCGATGAATACCCTGATGCAATCGCATTTGTCCCAGGATGCCCTGACCACGACTGACGACCTGGACGGCGATGGCGATCCCGACATCATCCGCATCAAACTGGAAGTCGTGGAACTCAACGGCGCGAGTCCCGATGGCGAATTTCTGATCAATACTTACGACATTGCCCCCGGCATTCAGCCGGGGCTTTGGGTTTTCGCGCCCAAATCCAGCGGCATGGCCGTTAAAAATTTCAACTCGCTGGTCGCCAATCCGCTGCTGCGCGCGCCGTCCCCGGTGATTCGGGTTGAGCAAGGTGACAAGGTTTACATCACGCTGGAAAACACCCATTATTTACCGCACACCATCCATCTTCATGGTGTTGATCACCCTTGGGAAACCGCTGCCGGCAACGATAATGACGGCATGGAAGAACACCCGGTGTTCCCCGGCAAAAGCCATACTTATGAAATACAACCCAGACATGCCGGAACCATGCTCTATCATTGCCATGTGCAAACCGCCCAGCACACCATAATGGGCTTGAGCAGCATGTTTATCGTCGAAGAAAACCGGCCCAATAACTGGATACAGACCTTTAATATTGGTGCGGGACAAGTCCGCCACCCTGCCGTTGCGGTGAAAGAATCCTACAGTCAGGAATATGATTTGCATTATCAGTCCGTGGATAAAAAGCTGGCGCAAATCATCCAGAATGCGAATGACCCCAGGCTTATCGCACAGCGGATGAACCGCGAATATAACATGACCGAATCGTTTGAAAACTATTTTCTGCTGAACGGCCATTCCTTCCCGTACACACTGCGAGATGCAGTCATCGTCGCCAATGACAACGAAGACATAAAACTTCATATCGCCAACGCCCAGCGCTCTCCGGTCGCGCTGCATATTCACGGGCACAAAGCCACCATCACCGCTTTCGACGGCGTTGAGTTGTCGGCAGCGTCACAAATAACGCGTGACGTGTTCGACATTGCACCGGCGCAACGGCTTGATCTGCGTTTGCGTACCGAAAATAACGGCTTAAACAGCTACGGCCCCGGCCTGTGGATGTTTCATGACCACGTCCCCACCGGCACCACCACCGATGGCATGGAACCCGGCGGCAACATGGCAATCCTGGCCTACAAGCCGCTGATTGATGAACAAGGCATGCCGAAAATGCATGACGCCTTTCTTGACCAAGTGTTTAACAAGGATTACTACGCCAAAAAACAAGCGGTCTGGGGTGAAGGCGATTTTGCACCGCTACTCGGTGAAGCCGCATTGATTGCGCCCGATTACCTCCGCATCATCGTATTCGGCCTGGCGGCTGGCTTGGCCATAGGACTGTCTGTTTTTGTGGCGCTGGTTTACAAACGGAAACAAAAGCAATGAAAGGTTTAATCACACTGTTAATCATACTGGGCTTGTACAGCCACTCGGCAATAGCCGATGAAACCATGGCCTTGATGTATCACGGCAGCATGATCATGGACGAAAAAGGCATGATCATGAACGCCAACAGCGACAATCTGCCCAAAGACTGCCCGAAAGTGTCCGGCGACGTCAACATCACCATCCGCGCCGGACACAAACACGCGCTGAAATTTCCCGGCAAAATGTTTGCCTTCGACACTCAGGAATGGGATGTCGCGCCCTGCTCCCGCATCAACATCACCTTTATCAATGACGACCAGATTCGCCACCAATTGATGATTCACGGCTTGCCGGGTTATATCTATCCGCAAGGCATGTTTCATCTGGAGCTTTACGGCCAGGGCGAATTGAAGGCTTCGCTGATTGTGCCCAGCCAGAAAAAAACCTACCTAGTGCATTGCGAACTCGCGCAACATATGGAAAAAGGCATGAAAGCGCAATTGAAAGTCGATGGCGGCGATGGCGATTTGCCCAGCATTCCCGGCATCAGCTCGCCTATCAAAGCCGATATTTATCCGGTAGACTGGAATCAGACTGTTCTGGCAGTGTTGATTGTTTGTGTATTGATAGGCTGCGTAACCCCATTTTTTATTATAAAAAACAAATGGTTGAAATAATTACAACAGTAGTAGCACGTGATCTTCGTGGTGTTTTTCTGCTTAGATAATGATGTAAATATTAAGCTAACGAGACTGTGAAAGTATTCGATATAGAAGAAATAACCATGAAGCACATGAAGAGCATTAAGATTTAATGCATTGATTGCCCCGGCGTTTTCTTCATGAACTTCATGGTTAATAGTACTTTTTATGCCGTACTCATTCATTCTTTCACAGTCTCTAACGCTTAACCCAACCCACATAATTCTACTATTAGAGAGTTCTATGAAACAGTTACTGTCATTCATTATGATTTTCATCATGCTAGCTGTATGCCAGAATGTATCGGCACGCGAAAAAACCACAAAAACCACTAAAGGCGGCGCATTACAATGCGCTGCTTTTAGTCCCTATGTCGGCAAGCTTAATCCCGATTATGGCGCCCATCCATCCAAAGAGTTAATCGATCAGCTGCTGGATAAATTGATTAAGGAAACCCCTTTCCGCTGCATCATGACTTACGGCGTTATGAACGGACTGGAGTACACTTTTGCCGCCGCCAAGGCGCGAAAGCTTAAAGTCATTGCGATCATCTGGCTGGATGACGACATCGCAGTCAATTCACGGTCCATAGCCAGCGGTATTGAAGTGGCAAAAGCCTTTCCCAAAACCATCATAAAATTAAGCTGCGGTTCCGAAGTCAGAACTCGTCACGGTTATGCCCTTGATGGTGAAATCACCCGTTGCATAGACAGCCTGCGCAAAGCAGGCGTATCCCAACCTATTACGACCATTGATATTTGGTGGGAATGGTGTAATCGCACTACGCCTTGTCATCAAACCAACTTTGGTGCGCAAGTCGATTGGATAGGCATCAACGTTTTTCCCTGGTGGGAAAATAAATATTCCGGTGTTTTTCCCTGTATTCCGGCAAAAAAAGCCGCTGATTTTCATATTGCCCGAATTGAGGACATACGCCGGACTTATCCCGGCAAAGCGGTAACTCTAACTGAATTCGGCTGGCCGAATGGCCCCGAAGGCGGCACTGAAATCAATAAACTGACCAAGCAGCAGTGCGGTGTTGCAGGCATAAAAAACCAAGCGCTGGTCGTTAAGTCCACTTTCAAAAAACTGGCTGAAAAAGGCTGGGACGGCGTAGTATTCGAAGCATTTTCAGAGAGCTGGAAGCCTAGTGAAGAAGGTGACTTCGGCAGTTTTTGGGGAATATGCAAAGGAGAGCCGCCTTATACTTGTATAAGTTTTTAGGCATAAAAACGTATTTGTGTGGGGCGGCTTTACTCGCCCCATCAATAATTCCATGTTGTCTAGGCTATTTAGCCACCATTCCTAGGATCTAGAATGTGCTGAACGCCGTGTAATGCATCAATATGCAGCATATTTTTCGGCTCTTTTTACTAAAAACTAAAATCCAATTACTCATTATGATCATCGCAATTTATAATCATCGCTTTTTTGAAATTTACAGCGCTTAGGATTTGGCGTGGCCGTGTTGCTAGGACACTTTAAATAAAAGCAAACACCAATGAAAATCACACTTGTGCCTTTAATTATCCCTTTTTTGAGAACAATCTTTAAATGACTAAAGTTAAATTAACGCTATTTATTCTAAATGTTGTATGGCTATTTGCAGTGTCCGAGGTCAGCTATGGCCGTTATACAGCCATCATCATTGACGCAAATAACGGCGACGTTTTACATGAAGTAGAAGCGACTCAGTCATGGTATCCGGCCTCGCTAACCAAACTAATGACAGTGTACATGACATTTGACGCCTTGAAAGCCGGTCAAATTCATCTGCACGACACCTTAACCGTATCAACTCATGCATCACAGCAACCCAATAGCAAATTGGGCTTAAGACGCGGCGAACATTTAACCGTCGAAGACGCCATTTTAGCCACAATTACCCGTTCCGCAAATGACGCGGCAGTTGTTCTTGCCGAACATCTAGGCGACACGGAAGACCATTTTTCCGTTAACATGACGGCAAAAGCACATTCATTGGGCATGTACAACACCCAGTTCAAGAACGCAACCGGCCTTCCCAATAACTGGCAAGTAACCACATCCAGAGATATGGCCATTCTGGCATGGAAAGCTCAGCGCAATTTCCCCGAATATTATCACTATTTTTCTGCGCATAGCTTTAATTACAAAGGGACAATACTGCACAGCATCAACAAATTCACAGCCAATTATCCCGGTGCCGAAGGCATGAAAACCGGATTCACTTGCGGCTCGGGTTTCAACCTGATCGGTGCGGCCCATCAAAACGGCAAACATCTGATCGGTGTGGTCATGGGCGGCACCAGCAGCAATGAGCGCTACCAGTTAATGATGCAAAAAATGGATGCAGGTTTCGCTTATCAAACTAACGGCTATCCAGCAAGAAACATCATCACCATGCCTACAACCTCAGCAGGCACCCCGCCCTACCAGCTTGACTGCGGCAATGGAGCCGTTACCCATTCAAAACCAACATTTAGCCGCATCAAGCATAATTCTAAACGTAAGAGTATTGGCCGGATAAAAACCAAACTCAAAGCGAGTCATAAAAAAAAGATTACCGCAACCAAAACTAAAACTAAAACTAAAACTAAAACCATCAGCCACAAAACGGCTAAAAGCAAAAATTTTCATAAACCATTAGCCCGTCGGTGAACGTTCAGTCCTTCTTAGAAAAAGAGCGCTTAGGGAAATTTGCGCGCCGAAACAGGTTACATCCTGTTCCCTAAGCATACCCATAAAAAAAAAGCACCTGCCCCTACAAAACCAGCACTCGCCCACCCGTTTTATGTTTTTTATTGAAAAATAGGGCTTAATCTCCTATCCTCCATGTTGAGGTTTTGACTGAAGGTTAAAACCTTTGCTCACTATGCTCTAAACCACTCCCCTTGGAGATTGTATGAAGATTGGTATACCTAAAGAGATTCACCCAGGTGAAAAACGTGTGGCCACTACGCCTGAGGCCGCCGAACAAATTATAAAACTGGGTTTTTCCGTCCTGGTCGAAAAAGGTGCCGGACTTGCCGCGAATATTTCTGATGAAGCCTACAAGGAAGTGGGCGTTGAGATTGTTGACAATGCCAAGACGCTGTGGAAATCAGCAGACATCGTCATGAAGGTTCGCGCCCCTAAGCGTCATCCCGAATTGGCGCTGGACGAAATTGACATGTTGTCCGAAGGCGGTCGTTTAATCAGCTTTATCTGGCCGGCGCAAAATGAAGAGTTGATGCAGCAATTGGCGGCCAAAAATGCGACGGTGCTGGCTATGGACAGCGTACCGCGCATGTCCAGAGCCCAAAAACTCGATGCGCTCAGCTCCATGGCCAATATTGCCGGTTATCGCGCGATCATTGAAGCCGCACAGCATTTCGGCCGGTTTTTTACCGGACAGATTACCGCTGCCGGTAAAGTTCCTCCCGCTAAAGTGCTGGTTATCGGCGCCGGTGTAGCAGGTCTTGCCGCCATCGGTACCGCAAAGAGCATGGGAGCAATCGTCAGGGCTTTCGATACTAGGCCAGAAGTTAAAGAGCAAATCGAAAGCATGGATGCCGAGTTTTTGCTGTTGGACTTTAAAGAAGAAGGCTCGGGAATCGGCGGTTACGCCAAAACCATGTCCAAGGAATTTATAGAAGCTGAAATGGCCTTGTTTGCCAGACAGGCGATGGACGTGGACATCATTATCACCACCGCGCTGATTCCAGGCAAACCGGCACCTAAGTTGATCACCGAAGGCATGGTTAAATCCATGAAGCCGGGCAGTATTATTGTCGATCTGGCTGCCGAACAAGGCGGCAATTGCGCGTTGACCGAGAAAGATCAGGTGGTGGTAAAACACGGCGTGACCATTATCGGTTACAGCAATCTGCCCAGTCGTTTGGCTAATCAATCGAGCCAGCTTTATGCGACCAACCTCAGGCACTTGTTGACCGAACTTTGTCCCGAAAAAAACGGCACGATCAACGTCAATATGGACGACGAGGTGATCCGCGGCACCACGGTGATTAAGGAAGGCAAAATCACCTGGCCGCCGCCGCCTCCCAAGCTCTCCGCCGCCCCTGCCCCGCAAACCGAAGCACCCGCTTATGCATCGGTAAAGGAACAACAAAAACCAAGCGTGATTAAGCAATTTCTACCTTTAGTTATTGCCGGATTGGTGCTGTTCGGTATCGGTTCAGTTGCCCCTACATCGTTCATGACGCACTTTACCGTATTTGTGCTGGCCTGTTTCATCGGTTATCAGGTGATATGGAATGTCTCTGCATCGCTGCATACCCCTTTAATGAGCGTAACCAATGCGATCAGCGGCATTATTGTGATCGGCGCTTTGGTGCAGGTTTCCGCTCAGGACCAGAATATCAGCATCCTTGCCGGATTGGCGATACTCATTGCATCTATCAATATTGCCGGTGGCTTTTTAGTCACTCGCCGTATGTTAGAAATGTTCAGAAAATAACCGGAGAATATGATGTCCCATAGTTTAGTCACGATGTCTTACATCGTCGCCACCATTCTGTTTATTTTCAGCCTGAGCGGCTTAAGTAATCAGGAAACAGCCCGCCGTGGCAATTATTACGGCATGTTAGGCATGGCGATTGCCATTATCGCTACCGCATTAAGCGCATCGGTTACCTCCTACGCCATTTTAATCGTTGCCTTGCTAATCGGCGGCGCTATTGGTGCTAGAGCTGCATTAAAAGTTGAAATGACGCAAATGCCGGAACTGGTCGCCATCATGCACAGCCTGGTAGGTATGGCTGCCGTGTTGGTGGGTTATGCCAATTTTATGGACAGCTCTTTGAGCTTAAGCGGCGTAGAAAAAAATATCCATGAAATAGAAATTTACATCGGTATTCTTATCGGGGCAGTGACCTTTTCAGGTTCGGTAATTGCTTTTGGCAAACTCAGCGAACGTATCAGCGGCAAACCGATGTTATTGCCGGGTCGTCATTGGTTCAATTTGTGCTTGCTGATTGCAGCCGTGGTTCTGGGCTGGCTGTTTTTACAACAAACTGAAACCGGCGGCGGTTTATCCCCCTTACTGCTGATGACTGTAATTGCCCTGCTGTTCGGCATACACATGGTCATGGCTATCGGCGGCGCTGACATGCCGGTGGTGGTGTCCATGCTCAACAGCTATTCGGGATGGGCGGCGGCGGCAACCGGCTTTATGTTAAGCAACGACTTGTTGATTGTGACCGGCGCATTGGTCGGCAGCAGCGGCGCGATCTTGAGTTACATCATGTGCCGCGCGATGAACCGCAACTTTATCAGCGTGATTGCCGGGGGTTTTGGTACCGGTTCAGGCGGAGAAGCCGCAGTCATTGAAGGCGAAGTCACGCCGATCAACGCTGAAGAAACCGCACAATTATTGCTGGCTGCAAAAAACATCGTCATTATTCCAGGCTACGGTATGGCAGTCGCTCAGGCTCAACACACCGTTAATGAAATCACCAAGCTGTTGCGGGATAAAGGCAAGAAAGTCGGTTTCGGCATCCATCCGGTTGCAGGAAGAATGCCCGGCCACATGAACGTGCTGCTAGCCGAGGCCAAAGTGCCTTACGACATCGTTTATGAAATGGACGAAATCAATGAAGATTGGGCGCATGTTGACGTATCGATCGTGATCGGCGCCAACGACATCGTCAATCCGTCAGCGCTGGATGACCCCAACAGCCCGATTGCCGGTATGCCGGTACTGGAATGCTGGAAAGGCGAAACCACCATCGTACTTAAACGCAGCATGGCCTCAGGCTATGCCGGCGTAGGTAATCCGTTATTCGTACTGGAAAACACCCGCATGTTGTTTGGCGATGCCAATGCGACGATGCAAGCGGTATTGAAGGCGTTAAAGGAGTAGGTTTAAAAAGAAATATGTTGGGGAACTTTGCGAACCCCAACATATTGGGTGGTGCTATTTATGCGGTTAGCAATTTAAATTTCAATCCGTCATACACAACTTTTACTTCCGAGCTTTGCTGGAACCAGACTAAGGTACAAGGCTAAAATCGAGGACTTTCGCCTTGTACCTTTATTTAAAGTATCTCTTCGACGTCAACCGATTTCAGCAAACCCGAATACTTGGTATCAATTTCAATAACTAACTCACAGCCGCCGAAATCATCGGTTTTTTCACTGATTATTTTGGCGCAGGCAAATAATTTTGCTCTTATTTCGCCTTGATCAGGCTGCAAATAACATTTTCTTTTGATTTTAGTATTTGAAAATATTTCAGCCAATGCCTGATAAAGCAGGTCTACACCGGCTCCAGTTTCGGCGGACAACCATACCCGCACCGGATTACCGACATCATCCCGTTCAATACGCGGCTGGATGTTATCCAATAAATCGATTTTATTGAAAACTTCAAGTTGCCTGACTTCATTGGCCTTGATGTCTTCAAGCACCTGATTGACCTGATAAATCGTTTCTGCCCGGTCATCGCTGCTGGCATCGATGACATGCAACAATAAATCCGCTTCGCTGGCTTCCTGCAGCGTGGATTTAAACGCCGCCACCAGCTCATGCGGCAAATGCCGTATAAAACCTACGGTGTCGGCCAATACAATCTCGCTATTATTGGGCAGCTGGCAGTTGCGCAAGGTCGGATCCAAGGTGGCAAACAACTGATCGGCCACGTAAATGTCGGCACCGGTCAGCTTATTAAACAAGGTTGATTTACCGGCATTGGTATAGCCCACTAAAGAAACTGACGGCACTTCGGCTTTTTTCCGTTTGCTGCGACCCTGGTGCCTTTGCTTATCGACTTTATCCAGACGCTGTTGAATCTGTTTGATGCGCAAACCCAATAAGCGCCGATCGGTTTCCAGCTGAGTTTCACCCGGCCCGCGAAGACCGATACCGCCTTTTTGACGTTCCAAATGCGTCCAACCGCGAACCAACCGTGTTGATAAATGCTGCAATTGCGCCAATTCTACCTGTAATTTGCCTTCAAAGGTCTGCGCACGCTGGGCAAAAATATCCAAAATCAGCCCATTTCTGTCGACCACGCGAACGCCTAAATAACCTTCAAGATTTCTTTCCTGACTGGGTGAAAGCGGGTGATTAAATAAGACGATGTCGGCTTCATAGGTTTCGATAATACCTTTAAGCTCTTCAACCTTGCCTTTGCCGACAAAATATTTTGGATCAGGTTTTTTGCGACTGCCTGTTAGCACATAGACAGGATCGGTTCCTGCGGACTTGGCCAATTCTTTTAATTCTAAAAGATCTTCATGCATGGAACGAAGTGTCAGATGAACAAGAACGGCTCGTTCACCTGATTCGGGACGATCAAACAATTAAATACCTCATAGGTGTAATTATAAAAAAATGCTTATTTTTCCTACAGAGACCGCCGCTGCCTTGCAGATTTTCCTGCAGCAAAGGACATTCACTTAAAGGCTTAATCATTCTTCATGAGGTTCGTTTTCATGCGGCATTTTTACCGCTTTACTCGGGACAATGGTAGATATGGCATGTTTATAAACCATCTGGCTCGATGTATTTTTCAGCATAACGACGTACTGATCAAATGAGTCCACCTTGCCTTGTAACTTTATCCCGTTAACAAGGAAAATAGACACAGGCGTGTGCTCTTTTCGAAGCGCATTTAAAAAATTATCCTGTAAATTTTGACCTTTTGACATCCGATTTCTCCTTATTATTTTAATAATTATTGCTTAAGATAACTGCAATTACCAATCAACACAATTCAATACTCTACTTTCAGGCTGTTTTTCATCTAAAACTGTATATCTTCTGAATTCCCTTGATGTAACCTGGCAACCGAAAAATATAATGGGGGTGCATTTTTATAAATTCAAGCTCGATTATTTTAGTTGTCAACATAATATTTTTCGACTTCAAAAGTCAACAGACACCTAAAAATATCGGCATATACATCGACTTAAGGCATAAATCCATGAAGATAAAAACCTTGTGTCAGTTGCGTTCTTCGTGGTTAATTAAAGTATTTATCTTTTCTATTTAACTTTCTTCCGCCACAACGGGAATCTTGCCTATCCGGTCTTGCCAGATCTTTGGCGCGGTTTGATGCACCGAGACGCCCGTTGTATCAACAGCAACCATGACCGGCATGTCCTCGACAACAAACTCGTGTATGGCTTCCATGCCGAGATCTTCAAAAGCGACAATACGCGATTGACGGATGGCCTTCGACACCAGATAAGCCGCGCCGCCAACCGCCATTAAATAAACGGCTTTATGCTTTTTAATCGCCGCAATTCCCGCAGGCCCACGCTCGGCTTTACCAATCATGCCGAGCAAACCGGTTTTATCCAGCATCACTTCGGTGAATTTGTCCATGCGTGTTGCGGTCGTAGGACCTGCCGGGCCGACCACCTCATCGCGAACCGGATCGACCGGCCCCACGTAGTAAATAAACTTGTTGGTAAAATCGACAGGCAATGCTTCGCCCCGTTCAAAAAACTCAGCCATGCGTTTGTGTGCCGCGTCCCTGCCGGTCAACATGGTGCCGCTGAGTAACAACGTTTCTCCGGGCTTCCAGCTTTCCAAATCCTGCTGGGTCACGGCATCCAGATTAACTCTGCGGGCAGTAGCGCCTGCATCCCAGGTAATTTCCGGCCAATCTTCCAGGCGAGGCGGTTTGAATTCGGCCGCGCCACGGCCATCAAGCACAAAATGCATATGACGGGTGGCGGCGCAGTTAGGAATGACAGCAACCGGTTTATTGGCTGCATGCGTCGGATAATCGTTGATTTTAATATCCAACACCGTGGTAAGACCGCCCAGACCTTGCGCGCCGATACCCAGCGCGTTGACTTTGTCATACAGCTCCAGGCGCAATTCTTCCAACGCATTATTAGGGCCGCGTGCGATCAATTCCTGAATATCTATCGAGCCCATGCACGCCTGCTTAGCCATAAGCATGGCTTTCTCAGCGGTACCGCCTATGCCTATGCCCAGAATGCCAGGCGGACACCAGCCCGCGCCCATGGTAGGGACGGTTTTTAGCACCCAGTCAACGATACTGTCCGAAGGGTTGAGCATCGCAAACTTTGCCTTGGCTTCGGAACCTCCGCCTTTAGCGGCTATGTCAATATCGAGCGTATCGCCGGGCACAACTTCCATGTGTATCACTGCCGGAGTATTGTCTTTAGTGTTGAGACGTTTGCCTGCAGGGTCAGCCAGTATCGAAGCGCGCAGCACATTATCAGGGTACCGATAAGCGCGTCGGACACCTTCATTAATCATATCGGCGACGCTCAGATCTGCATCCCATCGGACATCCATGCCGATTTTTAAAAACACCGTGACTATGCCGGTATCCTGACAAATCGGGCGTTGGCCTTCGGCGCACATCCGGGAGTTGATTAAAATTTGCGCAATTGCGTCCTTGGCAGCCGGATTCTCTTCCTTTTTATAGGCCTCATGCATAGCCTTGATAAAATCCAGCGGATGATAATAGGAAATATATTGCAAAGCATCGGCAATACTTTGAATAAGGTCGTCTTGACGAATAATGCTCATCAGGGTTCCTGCTATAGGGTTGCTATCAATTCAGTTGACATATTATATTCCGAATAGCATTAGCTGAGGATTAAGATCCGTTTAAACCCGTAAAATCCGTATTCTCAGCAAGTCGACATCTACTGAATAGTTAAAAACGGATTGTTATCCAACACAAAACCCGCAGCGTTCTTGTGCCCCCCCCCGCCAAAACCCAATGCCAAATGACCCACATCGTAATCACCGATTGAGCGTAGCGAGAAATGCCATTGCTGTTTTCTGCCGTTGTATTGATAAGTCATGCCAAACGTACCTGATTTTTCTGCTAACACATGCCCAAGATCGCTGGAGAATAATGACGGCGCATTAACCGCAAGTCCGACTCGCCCCGCCACCGTAACACTGTGTGCAGATTTTGCGAGCCTGTTCACCATTCCTGTAAATTGCGCCAGCTGGATGCGGCCTACCGCCAACAGCTCCGCAAGATCAAGCGCGCCTATTTCAGAAAAATTGATAGGCATTCTCTCGAACAGCGCTGTGGTTATTTCTCGGGTTCCGTCCAGCTTGAAATGCCAAATATCACGGTCTTCGATATGCAACAGGATTTGAGGTGGCTCTTGATCGTGGAAAAAATGCTGCCAAGTTAAGATGCAACCGCTCCTCGACATATCGAAATTGATCGACAAGTTTTCAGGAAGCGGTTGTAACTTAAAAAAGTCATCGCATTGCTCCATCGCGGTTATATGATGATCAATAAGAATGATCCGCCCTGCTTTTGCTGCGGCATCGACCAATAGCTGCGGCGGATAGGAAAAATCCAGTATATAAAGTATTGCTCCCTGTTCAAAATCGGGAATAGCGTCACCGTGGGAAGCGGGAATGTAACGGACTTGAGAGCCCAACTTACAAAATGCGCTCCATGCAGCGCCTAAACCATCCAGGCAATCGGCGTGATAAATCACTAAGGTTTCATTGGTTTCTGACATGCTTTTGTTAAAAATTCCTTGTTGCTGAATGGGTCGATTATTTGACTACATTTTACACGATCCTAATCATAAACGTACGCCCTGATTCTTTCGGCCTTAACCCAGAAGATCATGTAGATAGCGAAACGAATTTATAATTTAGCGAGTTTACGTTGATATACGCATCAAGAAATTTGCTTTGAACAACCCTGCGGGCTACTAACCCTAGAATGTTATTTAACGCTGATGGATGACATTCTGTCGCCCTGTTTTGATGTTTAAGCGGGTTCGATGCGAGACACTGAGGGATGTGATTTACGGTCTTTCAGATTAACCGTGTTTGCTTGCTTTACTGTCGTTATTCAATGGTAATAATGCTTCATTACGACTCAGCGGCGTAATTTCTACAGACCCTAGTCCTGAAATACCAAGTTTTTTTGCGGCGGCATAGGATAAATCCATGGCTCTTTTTCCGTGAACAGCATTTCGGTCATTGATGCGGACAACAACGCTACGATGATTTTTCAGGTTGGTAACTTTGGCGTAAGACAAAAGGGGCAGCGATTTGTGTGCGGCGGTCATCGCATACATGTCATAGGTTTGGCCGCTGGCAGTTTTTTTGCCATGAAACTCAGGGCCATACCAGGAAGCCGTGCTCCGATGATTATTTGAATGTTTTTTGGCTTTATGGGCTGTTGTTACAGCGTGGTTGGAAGCTTTATTAACCGAGCGATGTCCGGACGCTTCGGCTATTTGAAAATAACTGCCTATTAAAAAAACAGGAACTGCTAGCATGATTTTATTCATAAGGTAGAGCCTTTTTTACTTAAATCTGGCCCAATCTTAGCTTAAGAAGTCTTAAGGCTGGCTTAAACGCGCAAAATCAACGCCTTATTAAATCCACATATCCAACGTTTACTTCTTCAGTCTGTCAACCACAAACTTGCGCAATTCTTCCAAGAGCAAAGCAATGTCCAAAGCGATGCCCCAGAATATGATGCGGTCGTCGAGAAAGCCAGCACGAACACGCTGCGCTCGTGAACTAAGTATTGTATTATTCCAACTTTTTAAGACTTAAGGAGTCGATCATGAACAACTATGAACAGGGAAAAAAAGCCAGACGCATAGCTTCGGTAGCTTTTCTTTTGATAATGACGGTGGTTTTGGGCGGGACTTATCTATCGCAACAGCAAAAAGCGGAGATTAATAAGGTATCGAAAAATTTACCCAATTAGGCATTATCTTTTAAATTTACAAGGCACCACTGACGTAATATTTACCACTGAGCGGGATTACTGTAAAAATTATTTGCCGGTTTTATCAAAAAACCATCAAAAACCACCGCTATCCGGGTCATAGAAATATAGTTTGCGAGGGTTATTTCATTTTGGAAGGCAGATAAATCGTCTCACCGGCAACCATGAACGCGCCATCCCCAAGATGATGAATCGTCTGCGGATGTTTCATTTGTGGGTCTATCCAAGCTTTGACAACCTCAAGGATAAAGAAGTTGTATTTGATTACCAGATTCTCATCGACGACTTTGCATTCGAGATTGGCGTAGCATTCGTCGATAAGCGGTGCCGTGACGCACGATGCCCCCACTGGCGTGAGAACAAACTCCCTGAACTTGTCGACCGTTCGTCCGGAGGTGTTCCCACAGTCCACTACTTTTTTCGACAGCTCCACCGTTGGAATATTGATTACGCATTCCTTGGTTATTTTCAAACTTTCGAAGGTGAAGTTCCCGTTACTGATTACGCAGCCTACGAGCGGCGGCTCAAACTCCAGCATGGTGTGCCACGATAGGGTCATGATGTTGGCTCGACCCTCTCTGGCGGTAGTGACCAGCACAACAGGCCCCGGCTCTAGCAGACCGTAGACCTTGGGCAGGGGGAAGAGTTCTTTCATCATATCGGCACCTCTTGTTTCCTGATAAATGCGTTATAAACGGCATTTTATTTTCACGAACACCCGATTATAAAAACCATGGGATGGGCTACCGAAAACGTGCAAATCGGATTAAATCATCGGTTGAGCATAATTATACATCCGACTCCCAGCCATAAAAAACAGCCAACATGTTGTTGCTTAATAAAAAAAGAAAATATCACTCTGTGATAAATAAACGCAGCCTTGCCCTCTTTACTGTTGCTAAATTAAAAATCAAGGTCAAGATCATCGTCATAAAAATCACCAAGCTGTTCTTGCAGGCGTTTTTTTTCCCAATAAAGTTCAATTTTTCTTCGCGCCGCCATTTTTTTTGCAGCTTTCTCACTTTCGTTAGGAAGCGCTATATACTCATTGCTCAAACCCAAATCGAAGCCTTCAATATCAAGATCGCCTTCGTCTTTGTTTTTGTCGACACCAATTTCAGCCGTGGATTTATCCGATACAGATTTAGATATGTTCATAGTTATAATTAATCTAGCCTTAAAAACTCACTTTTTAATTACTTATGGCAAGCTTGTAAAGAAAAATTTTAATACAAGCCACATATTTTTTTTGATCAACGATCTATAGTGGACCCCGAATTCCGGACAATAGTTTAAGCTATGCTCTGTCGAAAAATGAGAAGCAGGAAATGAGCGAAAGCAAACGGAAGATTTTTACAGGGGCTCAAAAAGCCAAAATTGCATTGGAAG